>DATNEC010000543.1:0-7945 GCA_035606815.1 Pirellulales bacterium | reverse complement strand
GGTCGCGGGGTCGAAGTTGCAAATCTGCTTGAGCCGCAGCACAAGTTCGAAGACGTGCTGGATCGTGGCCCCTTGGCCCAGCTCGGTCAGCCGCAGCACGCCTTCGTCCTCGGCCAGGCGGTAGGTCTCGCGCTGCTCGGGGGTCAGCGCCACGTCGGCGTCGCGAAACATTTTGGGCGGCAGCTCGGCGAGGACTTTGTCCTTCGTGCGTCGCAACACATAGTCGCTGGCCAGCTTGCCCATTCGCCGCGGCTTCATGCCCGAGGTCAGGTAGCCGGGCGAAAGAAACTCGAAAATGCCGACCAGATCTTCGGGGCTGTTCTCCACCGGCGTGCCGGTCAGCGCCCAATTGCGGCTGCGCGAGATCGAGCGCACGATCTGCGAGGTGGCGTTCGAGCGGTTCTTGATCCGTTGCGATTCGTCGAGCACCACGAGGTCGAAGTGCAAGTCCGGCTCGGCCAGCACTTCGCGGTCGCGCTGCAGCAATTCGTAGTTGGCGATTTTGATCGGGCTGTCGGGCAAGCGCCATTGCCAATGCCGCTTGGCCTGTTCCCCCTCGATCACCATCAGCGGCGCCTCGGGCGCCCACAGATGAAACTCGCGCTGCCAATTGGTCACCAGCGGCTTGGGGCAAACCAAGAGCACGCGGCGGATTTCGCCCGCGTGCAGCAGCAAGCGGATGGCCGTGATCGCCTGCATCGTTTTGCCCAGTCCCATCTCGTCGGCCAAGATCGCGGCATATCGCGGATAGAGAAACGCGATCCCCTCGAACTGGTAGGAGAACGGGTGGAAAGGAAAGTGCAAAGCCTGGTTGGCGACGATCGTTTCCAAGGGAGGCTGCAAGACGTAGAACAAGCGGTCTTCGAGCTTGATGATGTCGCCCGGCGGCTTGATGCGCGTGAATCGCCGTTCGGCGCCCGGTTCGTCCCTTGCCGGCGCCTGCGCCGCAAGGGACGGCGCAGCGGCAAGCGGTTGGTCCGCGGCAGGCTTCGCCCAACCGGCCCCGTGCGGAAAGACGAAACCGCGAGTCTTGATCTTCAGATGGCGAATGGGCACGGAGACGGCGCCCGGCCGCAAGATGGCGAGCGGGACCGAAGCCGCGCGGATCGCCTCCACGAGCGGCAATTCACCGCTCATGACGCCGATGGCATCCATGCGGACGAACAGACTCCGCGCAGGCACAGCATCGACCGTCGCCGATGGCCGCCAACTCCATTCCGCGCATCCGCCGGCCCCGAGATCGGGGATGCCGCTCATCGGCCGCCTCGCTGGGCTTCGTCGATCGCCCCGCGAATTCGCTCGAACGGTTCCGTAAGATCGAGATGTTGGGCCGCGGACAATCCCGCGACCGCGAGTTCCTGGTCCCTGGCGTAGCCGGCGGCGACCGCCAGGCGATTGCCGCCCACTTGAAAGGCCGCCGGCGACGGTCCCCTGTCGTGCGCGGCATCGACGCGGTAGGCCGTCGGCGCCGCCGATCCCGCGCCGCCGACCTTGGACGACGGATGCTCGCCCAAAACCAAAATTACCGGCAGCGACACGTACGGGCGGACTGCCAGCACCGGCGCCAAGTCGGTGCAGACGACCATCGGCTCGTTCTGACTTTTGGCGATCAACGTTTGGCCAATTTGCTCGCCGTAGAGATAGGGTTCGAGCGTCGGTCCGTAGAGAATCTCTTGGGCGCGATTCGGCTTGACCGGCGCGGTGCAATGAAACTCCAATGGCCGGCCGCTGGAATTCAACACCAGGTAGCCGCCGAAAAATCCGTGCTGCTCGTGATGTACGACCGTCAAAAAACCAAAGGCGGGCAATGATTGATCATTGCGAGAACCCATATCCCCCCTCTTTCGAGATCCAGCTATCTTCTCGGGTGTCCGTTCGAATGCGTGTCGTCGTCGTCCCGCGTTCGGTTCGTCCGACGCTCAATAGCATCGGGGCGCCGACCGTGCCGACTTTAAGCTCTATAGGGCGCGAGGCCGGCCGAGCGTGCTATTTCCGCCAAATGCTCGACTTCAATCGCCGCCGATGGTTATAATTGCGGCATACCTATCAACAAGGGCCGCCGCCAATGCACGACCGACAGCCGACTCCGCCGCTATTTACCCAGGTCGATATCACCGCGGGAGCGATGAGCAGTCCCCAAACGGGTGGCTCCGACGGGGAAAACACGCGGCTGCTGCGAGAGATTCTGACCGCCCAAGACCGGCAGAATGAATTGCTGGAAGAGCTTGTCACGCAGCTCAGCTCCGCCCAAAAGCAGCGGAACCAGGAACTCGGCCAGTGGAAGTCGGCCAATCCCGACTTGGCCCAGAACTGCCGCGTGGCCGCCGAGACCCTGAGCCGCGTGCAAACCGAGTTTCTCAACACGTTGACGGATGAAGTCAACAACAACGCCGAAGTGCTGCTCGACGGCGAGTTCATGTTGAATGAATTCGTCGATCGCTTCGGTCCCCGGTTGGCCCATCTGAACGGTGTGCTGCAAGTGCTGGCGCAATTGAGCGGCCCGCAGCCCTCGTGATCGTCGATCTCGTCCAGGTCGCCGCCACGGACGGTTTGCGTCTCGACGGCGCGTTGCACGCTCCTCCCGCGAATCTTCCTGCCGAGGTCGGCGTCGACGCCGTGTTGTGCCTGCACGGCACCGGGGGCAATTTCTATAGCTCGTCGCTATTCGCCTCGCTGGCGCCGCGATTCTTGAAACTGGGCGCGGCCGTGCTGACGGTCAACACGCGCGGCCACGATCTGGTCAATACGGGCGCGGGCCGCGGTGATCGACGGCCGCAAGGCGCCGCCTGCGAACTCGTCGACGAATGCCGGCTCGATCTCGCCGCTTGGGTCGGCTGGCTCGTCGAACGAGGCTACCGGCGCATCGCATTGGCGGGCCATAGTCTCGGCGCGGTCAAAGCCATCTATGCGCTGGCGCACGACGAACATCATGCGCTGCAGGCGGTCGTCGGCTTGATGGCGATCTCGCCTCCCAGGCTGTCGTATTCTCATTTCCGCCAAGGCCCGAAAGCGGCCGAGTTCCAGGCCGAATTGGCCGCCGCCGAGCAACTCGTCCGCGAAGGCCGGGGCGAGACGTTGATGTCGGTCCACTTTCCCTTGCCCTATCTCATTTCAGCCGCGGGCTACGTCGACAAATACGGGCCGGCTGAACGGTACAACCTTCTGAACTTCGCCCCCCGCGTCGCCTGTCCGGCGCTCTATACGTTCGGCACGCTTGAGTTGCAGCACAACCCGGCTTTTCAGGGACTGCCGGAACTGCTCGAAGCCCAGGCCGCGCAAGGCGCGAACCTGAAAGTCGCGGCCATCATCGGCGCCGACCATTTTTATAGCGGTGTCCATTCCGAGCTCGCCGATCGATTGGAATTCTGGCTACGGCGGACGTTGCCGACGTAGAAGCGGCGGTTTGTCGCTTTCGCGAAAGCTCGCCGATGTTTTGTAAAGCCGCCGCGTCAAAAGCCGCGCAAACTGCGCCGGGTCGATGAAATCTGTGTGAGTTCGTGAGAGTTCACGACCGGTTTCCGTGCCCTTGCTAGCGCGTGCCCGGCGCACGATATTATGAGCGGCCAAGATGTCTCTGTCTGTGAGGGGAGTGCCGGCTATGAAAACGTGCCCTGCCTGCCATCGGGCGGTTCCGGATGACGCCGCCGCGTGTCCGCACCCGGGTTGCGGGCATCCTTTCGGAACCTCGCGGACAATCATCAAGCGCCCGCCGCCTCCGCCCACTCATGTACACGTGTCGGGCAACGACCCGCACCCGGCGACGCCGCGGCCTATCGGACCACCGCCTGCTGCCGCGGCGAGGAGTTCACGAGGGCTGCTGCTCGTTTGGCTTTTCGCCATCCTCGTCGGTTCCGGTGCGGTGGCCGCAGGCTTGCTCGCGTACTTGCCGCGGTCTCAGAAGAAAGAAGCCCCACCCGTGGAAGTGGCTGTCCAGCCGCTTCGGCCGACGTCAAAAGCCCCTGCCAAAGCCGCTGCGCCATCGTCGACGCAAACGTCAGACAAAAAGGCGCCTGCGGAATCGGGTGGCGATAAAACGAAGCCTCTTCGGAAGACTGCCGCAGGGTCGCAGAAAAACGTCAATGCTGCCGGCGCCGAGGCCGCTCGGAAAGCGGAGACAGCGCCCACAAAGCCCGACGAACCACTGGGAATCGTCGCCGAAAAGCAGAAAGGCATGGTCGACGGAGGGCCTACCAGTGTGCTGGGCGACGCGCCTGCTAAGCCCGAGCCGCTCGGTGTTCCCGAGGAGCCGAAGCTGGGCGTCGTCGCCGACACTGCCAAGGGACTCTACGAGGAGCGGACCAAGCCCAAAACAGCCGAATGGCTCGGCGAGCGCGGCGGAACGATCGAGTCGCAGAAGGCGGTCGAAGACGGCCTGAACTGGCTGGCCCGCCACCAAGGCGAAGACGGACACTGGGGCGCCGATTGCCTGGGCACGGATCCCAACTCGCGCTGCGAAAAGAAAGCTCCTTGCCAGGAGACCGGCCAAGCCTACGAAATCGCCCAGACCGGCCTGACGTTGCTCGCGTTTCAGGCCGCCGGGCACTATGACTTCAACAGCCAGAAATACTCCGGCCAGGTGGCGAAAGGCCTGGATTATTTCGTCCAGGAGCAAGCGCCTGACGGTTCGATCGTGGGTTCGCAAAACCCAAGCGCGGAGCAAATCGCCGCCGGCGCTTCGTTCCAGCAACACTTCATGTACGAGCACGCCATGGCAACGTTCGCCTTGTGCGAGGCCTGCGCCGTGGCCATCGCGGAAGGAAAGATGCCCGACCCACGATATCGGGAAGCCGCCCAACGCACGGTGGCCTTCATCGAAAGAATTCAACACGACGACGGCGGCTGGCGCTATTCGGTCAGTGCTGGCGAGGGGAGCGATTGCTCGGTTTCGGGCTGGGTGATGCTCGCTCTGAAAACGGCCCGCGAGGCGAACATCAGCGTTTCGCCCAAAACCATTTCCAGGATGGTGGCCTTCTTTGCCGCAAATTACGCGGACGGTCAGACCAGCTACGGCGCCGCCCCAAACCACCCCAGCGACGCCATGACGGGCGTGGGCATGATGGCGATCGAGTTCTTGGAGCACAAACTCGACTCGCCGATCGTGCAATGGGGCGCCGCCTATCTCGCCGACAAGGCCGACGCGCTTGCCCAGCCAGTTCCCGGGTTCGCAGGCGCCCAGATGCTAAAAGGGTTTCAATCTTTACCGCCCGCAATCGCCGCCCTCCCCGCGTCCTTCGATCCCAGCATTAACTATTACCTCTGGTACAACTGCACGATGGCGATGTTTCAGGTCGGCGGCGAGCCGTGGAAGCGTTGGAACGGCGCCGTTCGCGACCGCGTGATCTCCTTGCAGGTCCAGGGCGAGGGGTGCGAGCGTGGAAGCTGGCCGCCCAACGATCAGTATAGCGGTCGGGGCGGCCGCATCTATTCCACCGCGCTGGCGGTGCTCACGCTGGAAGTCTACTACCGCTTTCAGCGCATCGGCGGCCAGCCGGAAAAGGAGAAATTCTTCGCGAAGTAGACCGTCGGGTGAAGAAAAAAGAAAGTGCGTCACGAATTTCTTACATCTTTTCATGATCTATTCCTGACATCTTCTTCTTGCCGCAACGATATGTGCCTGGCCCTGAAGCCGATCTAAAATGAAACGGCGGGGCGATGCCAGCCATGACGTGCGGTTTCTTTGTTCGCGAGGCGATTCGACATGAAGATACAAGTTCTCACGCTGACGTGCTGCCTGGCCTTTGGGATTGCGGCGAAGGCGGCCGACAAAACACAGGCAAAAGCGGCCTCCGCGAAACCCGCAGAAGACGCCGCACGCCAGCCGGCCGGCGCACGGGCCGACGACGAAAAGCTCTTGCACAAGCTGGCGGGTGATTTCGCCGATGCCTTTAACGCCGGCGACGCCAAAGCGATCGCCGCGCAGTTCGCCCCGCAGGCCGAGATGGTCGACTTTGACGGCAGTGTGGTTCAAGGCCGCGACGCCATCGAAGGATTCTATGCCGAGAAGTTGAAAGAGCCGCGGTTCGAAGTCGCCGTCCAGATCGAGTCGCTACGCTTCGTCGGCGACGACCTCGCGATCGAAGATGGACATCTGACGTTTTCCAGCAAAGATGAAGAGGTCATGTTGCGATCGCGCTACACCGCGGTGCATGCGCGAGATGACGGCAAGTGGCTCATTGTCAGCTCACGGGATGTCGTCGACTCGAGCGACCGCGTGCCGCCCCATGAGCATCTCCAGCAGCTTGCCTGGCTGGTGGGCGACTGGGTCGAGGAAGGCGGCGACTCGCTGGTCGCCACTTCCTGCGGTTGGGACGAGAGCAAGAACTTTCTTTTGAGCGAATATACGGTCAAGGTTGCCGGCCAGACGACGATGAGCGGCGCCCAGCGCATCGGCTGGGATCCGTTGACCAGACAGATCAAGACATGGACGTTCGACAGCGACGGCGGATATGGCGAGGGCTATTGGCATCGTGACGGCGATCGCTGGTTGGTGAAGCTTACCGGCGTAGCGGCCGACGGCCGGGCCGGTTCCGCGACCCAAATCCACGCCCGGAAAAACGACCACACGCGCACCTGGAGCGCGGTCGACCGCCTGCTGGCAGGAGATCCCTTGCCCGACATCGAAGAGATTACCGTCGTGCGGGCCGCACCGAAGCCGAAGCAATCGCCCGCCAAGAATGCGGACTAGCGATTAAGAACGCATCAGCAAGTCATCTTCGAGGATACTGACATGAAGAGCGAAGTTTATCGCGTGACGGCCGCGCTGGTTCTCACCTTCGGCTTTGCCTCGGCGATGGCGCACGCTCAGGGCGGCGGCGGTTTTGCCGGCGGTGCATTTCCAGGCGCAGGCGTTGGCGGCGGTGCATGGCGCAGAGGCGGAGGCGTCGCCGGCGGAGGATGGCAGGCAGGGGGATTCCCCGGGGCTGGAAACCCTTTGGGCATCGGCAATGCGCCCGGCTTCGGGCGCAATGGCCCCGGCGGGACTGGGGCCTTTCCCGGCCAAGCGATTGGTTTCAACGGCGGCGTTCCCGGAGCGGCGACGCCCTGGTCGAACGCCCATCCTTATTCTTGGTACAACGGTCATTGGCACAATCATTGGAATGGCAATGGCTTCGGCGGCTATGGGACTTTCCCCACGTCGCCACCCCTCTCGGCAGTCCTCACGAGCAGCTCGGCGCCGGCATCTTCATGGGATCGGTTTGGCTTCGGCACCGGCAGGGGCGGCTATGCGGGCGGGAATTATCCGCTCGGTTGGGGACTTGGCGGCTGGGGCGGGGGCAGTTCGTGGTATAACAGCGGTTATGTGCCGTATTACAATCCGTACTCCGACCCGGCCGTAACCACCACCTTCAATTATGGCCAGCCAATCCCCGTCCCAACCGGCGCCAAGCTCGCCGACCTCGACAATCCGGCCATTGGCCTGGCGATCGATAAGTTCCGCTCCAGCGACTACGCGAAAGCCCTGGCGCTCGTCGA
The DNA here is from genome assembly GCA_035606815.1 of Pirellulales bacterium. Taxonomy (GTDB): domain Bacteria; phylum Planctomycetota; class Planctomycetia; order Pirellulales; family JAICIG01; genus JAICIG01. Next base: position 472 of record DATNEC010000543.1, on the reverse strand, counting down.
TGGCGTCATTCGCATCCAGCCTTATGACGCCGCCGCTCACGAGCTGCGTGGTCTGATTCTGTTCGCGATGGAGAACTACCCGCCCGCAGCCGCCACGATTCATTCCGTGCTGGCCATCGGCCCGGGATGGGACTGGACGACGCTCTGCAGCATCTACTCCGACATGCAACTGTACACATCGCAACTCACGGCGCTGGAGAATCATGTCGATCTTCACCCGCGTGAGACCAGCGCCCGATTTTTGCTGGCCTATCATTACATGACCGCGGGACATACCGACGCGGCAAAAGTACAATTCGAACAGGTTGTTGCTCTGTTACCCGGCGACAAGCTCGCGGCCAATCTACTGCACATGATCGGTCGCGGCGCCGCCGCCGCGCAGCCTGCCAATGCGCCCGCCGCTGCGCAGCCTGCCGTTCCGCCTCCAGCGGCGCCTGCTCCCGATGCCAAGCCGGTCAATCCGCCGGCGCTC
>DATNEC010000541.1:0-9667 GCA_035606815.1 Pirellulales bacterium | reverse complement strand
GGATGAGTCCCGTTATGCCCCCCGCCCAGTAATGGGACTTATCCACTTATCCCCTTTTACCTTAGTTTCCGCCTCACCTGCAGGTTGCGGATGTGCAGTCTAATGAGCAGACAACATTCTGCCGCTCGCTGACCGAGGGATCAAGCAATTCCCGAAGCGCCGGCTGCCCTTTCGCCTACCCTTCACTTCTTCAGCCACGCCACGAACAGGCTGACGATGCCGGCTTGTAAGAAGCCGGAGGCCGCGCCGGTGATGGCGCCGGTGCGAAGCGCGCGGCGGAACCAGCCGCGATAGAGCAGCGTCGCTTGGCGGCCGTCGTATTGGGGCACGCCCGGCGGCTCGACGAACCGCTCGGCCGGGTTCCGCTTGCGGATTTCGTCGTCGATGTGCAAGTGAAACAGCGTCACCACTTGCGGCGGCCGGCCTCGGCCGCGCGATTCGAGAAACCGCCCCCAATCGTAGAAGCGCGCGGCGGCCGACTCGATCGTCACCGGGTAGCCCGTTTCGCGCAGCCAGTCGAGATAGCGGCCGATCAGGCGCCGCGTATGCTCGTCGGAACCGGCGTATTCCTGGATCGCCGCGTCCAACGACAGCGGCGGCGCTTCGCGCGCGGCGATGCCTTGCCAACTCACCCGCGAAGTCCACAGCCGGGTCGCGGCCAGCACGAACGACGTGCCCAGCGCCTGTCCCCAGCCTTGCGCGGCCCCCGTCACCGCGCTTTGGGCGGCCGCGGCCAGCAGCCCGTGCAGCACGATCGAAGCCAGAATCGTCAATGCGCCGACGACCAGCATGAAGGCGAACAGCGAGGAGAGCACAGCCCAGCCGTCGGCCGGCCAATCTCCACCGCCACCGCCAGCGCCGCCCAATGCCAACTGCAGCGGTCCGCCCAGGGTCAAAACGTGATCGCCCCATTCGTGGGGCGCGGCCGTCCCCAAAACGCTGACCAGCAGCCCCGCGCAGACGCCGGCTCCGACGTGCAAGGCCACCGCTGTGGCATTGATGCGCGCGGCGGATGCCAGATCGGGAGAAGCCGCCGCGCTGACCAGTTCGTCGACAGCCTGCCGCCGGGCGGGGCGATGAACGCGCAGCCAACCGATCGCGAGTCCGCCCGCCGCGCCGCAAGCGACGTTTGCGGCGATTGCGGTCCCCAGCTCAGACCAGGGAATGTCCGCCAGGCCCGACAGCAAGACCATCACGGTCGGATAACCGGATACGAGCAGCGAGACGCCCAGGGCCATCAAGGCCAAGGCGCCGAAGCCGAGAAAAACGTCCGCCGCGGACGCGTTCGTGTAGGCCGGCCGACTGGGCGCCGAATTGTAAGCGGACCGGTAACTCATCCGTGACCGCCCTAGCCCGCTTTCACGCGCAACCCAGGCTCTGCGTGAACGTCGTCGTGCAGCCGGAGCGTGGGCACGGCGGGGGGCGGCTCGCGACGCTCGGCCACGATGCCGCGAGTGCTGCCGGCAAAGAACTCGGCGAAGTGGGCGGCCGGGCCGACGGCGAATTCGCTTTGCAGCCGTTCCAAGATCTCTTGCCATTTCAGGCCGCTGCGATAAATCAGCCGGTACGCCGCCTTGAGTTGGCCGATCGTGTCGGGGCTGAAGCCGTTGCGGCGCAGGCCGATCGTGTTCAGCCCGACGACGTAGCCGCTGCCGCCGTCGATCGTCACGTAAGGCGGCACGTCTTTGACGACGCGGGCCAGCCCGCCGACCATCGCCATGCCGCCGATGCGGCAGAACTGGTGGACGGCGACGTTGCCCGAGACATAAGCCCGGTCTTCGACGCAGACGTGGCCGGCCAACATGGCGTTGTTGGCGAAGATCGTATGGTCGCCGACCTTGCAGTCGTGGGCGATATGCACGCCGACCATCAACAGGTTATGGTCGCCGACGATCGTGGCGTGCTCGGCGTCGAGGGCACGGTGGATCGTGGCATGCTCGCGAATCGTATTGCTGGCGCCGACGACCACCCCGCCGACGCGCTCGGGCATCCGCAGGTGCTGCGGCAGCCCGCCGATGATGGCGCCTTCGAACACATGGTTCTGAGGGCCAAGCTTCGCTCCTTGCTTGATGACGACGTGGCTTTCCAGAACACATCCGTCGCCGATCGTCGCATCGCGTTCCACGATGGAAAAAGGCCCGATGACGACGCCGCGGCCGATGCTGGCCGTGGGGTCGACCACAGCGAGAGGATGGATCTGCACCGTGCAACACCTTTGGCAGAAGCTGGCCCGGTTGCCATGGCGGCTTGTCTCGAAAGACCCTCGCACGGGCATTGCGAGGCGGGGGGAGTCGGCCGGTCCTGTTCCGAGAACGCGGTTTCCGCCCAGAGGTGTCTATCGGTACGCCGGTGCGAGCAGTTCAACCTGATGCACCGGCTGGGCGGGATTTTATTGGATTTCGGGCTCGTTGCGGGTTTCAGGTTACGTTTCGGGTTCCAAGTTTCAGCCTTACAGGTTACAGGTAACTTGAAAAGAGTGGTGAATCTGCGAGACGTTCGACGTGGGGAACCGGGGAGTTTGGAACTTGAAACCTGGAATCTGGAACCTGCAAACCCAAACCCTGGAACTCTGTCCGTTTCGCGTGAAGTTGGTAAACTGGAGGGCTTTCACCCAGAGGAGAAGCCGCCATGCCGACCAACGAAGAACTTTACGCCGAGGCCGATAAGCTCAAGGATGCCGGAGACCTGGAAGGCGCCGCCGCCAAGCTCGACGAGCTGCTCGCGCAGGACGCCAACTATGCCTTGGCCCATTCGGCCTTGGCCGTGGTCTATACCCGGCTGCGGCGGCACGACGAGGCGATTCGGCACGCCTTGAAAGTTTGCGAATTGGAGCCGAAAGACGCCTTCAGCTTCACCGCCTTGAGCGTCACCTATCAGCGGGCCGGGAAGATTCCCGAGGCCGAGGACGCGATGGCGCGGGCCCACATGATCTCGGGCCATCGGCACTAGCGTTCTTCACGCCCATGGGGCATGGCGGTGCTGTCGCACCGGAGATCCAGTGGCTGCGCCACTGGCAAGGTTTATTGCCTTGGGGCTGGAACATGGTGAGAGGAATGGCGGGAGCCCTCGTCGAACGAAGGCTCCCGACCATGTCCCAGCCCCAAAGCGATAAACCTTGGCGGCGAAGCCGCCATCTAGGCGAGGCCCATCCGCAGCCCGCCGTCGCCGATCGTAAATGGGACGATCTCGTCCGTACAGGCGCTGCCGCGGTGCTTGGCCACGTAAAGAGCGCGGCCGAGCTTGTTCGCTTCGCGGACACGGCCCAGATAAATGAGCGTGTTGGCGTTCGAGAGCAGGTCGCCTTCATCGAGCTTGCGAACGATCAATTCTTCGAGCATCGTCTCGGGCGTGGTATAGAGCAGCAGACAGGCCACTTGCGCGGGGTCGTAAGCCGCCGCGGCGACGTGTTCGGCGTTGGCCCGGTAGTGCTGGCGAAACAGGTCTCGGGCGACCCACTCCGAATCTTTGCGCAAGATCTGATGATAGACGTACTCGAACAACTCGAACTGAATGCTTTCGCTGGCCCGTTCGGCCGGTTCGACGCCGTCGACCACCGCGCGCCGCACGCCGCGCACGAAATTACCGTAGAAAAAGGCGATCGTTACTTCGAGCTTCTTGGCCAGTTCCGCCTGCCAATCTTGCCAGGCCTCGAAGCCCAGGTCGCGCCGCGTCACGCGCCGGCCGTGATAGTCGAAGACGCGCAGGTAATCGGCCTGCACGCCCTCGGCGGCGAAGAAACCATCGAGCGCCGGCGCGCGCGATGCGTCGGCCCTGGTCAGGCGCCAGTCGTAGAGGCGCCGGGCGTATTCCTCATGGCTTTGCGCGTCGCCGCGGCAAGCCATGTCGAAAATGATCCCACGGCGGCCCTCCTGGGCCAGGCCGGCTTGCGCGAATTGCACGCCGAACTGCGTTTTGCCGATGCCCGTGGCGCCGGCCAGCACGGTCAGCGTGCCCGGCAGCAACCCGCCGCCTAGCAGTTCGTCGAGGCCGGGAATGCCTGTGAAGAGTCTTGTTTGCGTCATCTAGATCGTCAGCATGCGGTCGCGGGCGGCCACCGTCCATCGCCCGACGACGCGGCCGTTTTCGACCACCACCGCCTCGCGGTGTAGGGCGACGGTCGGGCACACGTGAAACGGCACGCCGTAGAGGACGTCGCCAACCGAGAATTGGTTCGCCCGGCTCGTCTCGACCGCCAGGTGCTCCTCGCTATGCACGACCGGTTTGGCGTCGGTCGGATCGAGCAGCACGACGCGATCTTGCGGGTTGTCGGGCGAAATGGCCTTGTAACCCAGGTCGAGACAGAGCCGATTCTCCACGGGCTTGCTGATGACGCGCGTCATCACGAGGGCCGCCGGAATGAAATCGAGGTCGGGAAACTTTCCGGCGTAGCTGGCGTCCCAAAACACGCATGTCCCAGGGCTGCACTCCCGATCGGCGTGCCGCGCATGAATCGGAAACGTCGGCGTGCCGCCGGCCACCACGCGCGGCACGGGCAAGCCGGCCGCTTCGACGCTGCGGCGCATCGCGTCGAACGCGGCGTAATCGGCCTCGGCGTGCCGGGTTCGCTCGGCCAGGTCCGCTTCGCGCATCTGGCCGTCGTAGACATGAAAGCCGCCGGGTAGCAAACCGGGCAGATCGGCCAGTAGCCGATAGAGCGCGACCGCCTCGGCTCCCGGAGCAATCCCCGAGCGGTGCATGCCGTTGTCGATATCGAGCAGGACTTCGACCTCGGCGCCGGCCTGCGAAAACACTTTGGACAGCGCGCGGATCGCCCCGGCGTCGTCGGCGATCGTCGAAAACCGCGTTTGGGGAAAGGCCTTCGTCAGCCGGCAGAAACGTTCCGCGTTGGGTCCGATCGGCGGGTAAGCAAGCAGCAAATCTTTGGCGCCGGCCCGGGCGGCCATCTCGGCCTCGGCGATCGTGGCGCACTTGAACTTGGAGATTCCCGCCTCCAACTGCATGCGGATGACCTCGGCCATTTTGTGCGTTTTCATGTGCGGCCGCAGCCGCTCGACTCCGCCGGCCAAGGCGATCATCCGGCGGAGGTTCTCGCGCACGCGGTCGGGATAAACCACAAGCGCGGGCGAGGGGATTTCATCCGCGTTTTCAATCGAGTACCAATGATCTGGCATGGAACAACCTGTTTCAGCGAATTCCAGCGGCCTAACTCTGCTTCAATTCTTCCAGCTCTGAGCCGACTTCGTTGATCTCGCGTTCCAGCCGGCGCACGTCGTCGGGATCGTCCATCTGCTTCTTGGCGCCGGCCAGTTGCTGGCGGAGCTTTTGCAGCCGCTGCTGGAGCAAGTCGATGCGTTTTTTGGCCTTCTTATCCATGCTCATGAAATCGGAATCGCTCGCAGCATGCCCGAAACACAAACCACGATGATCGCCAGGACCAGATTCAAGGTCAGCCAGAAACGGGCGTTCTGGCGGATATTGGCGAAGGCCGGGCTGCGGCCGGTGAGCGCGCTGGCGAGAAAAAAGATCACGAATGCCAACAAGAACTTGATGACGAACAGCTTGTGATACAACGAGCTAGCGCCCTCGGCCGCCGTTTTGAGTTGCTTTTCCTTCATGACGAGGTTGTAGATGCCGCTGGCCAACAGAAACAAAATGGCGGCCATGACGAATTTCACCCAGCGCGAGCGGACGCCCTCGTGCAGCTTCTTGCGTTCGTCGTCCGGCAGCGCGCCGACCGACGGCAACAAGGCGAACCGCATGAAGATCGTGCCCCCCACGGCCGTGATCGCGGCCAGAATGTGCAGCCAGCGAGAGGCGATCGCGACCCAATCCAATTGCGCTAGCTCGGCCAAATTCGCGTCCTTTGGTTGATTCGATCCAGTAGGAAACTACGGCGGGTCCGAATCGTGGATCGTAGGCTGCCCGGCGCCGTTTGTCTAGGAGGGCGACCGGCGCTACGTGCTGAAAGCGCGGCGCGGCAGCCGCGCCGATTCGACGGGCGAAGAAGCCGGCTCGGCGCGCTCTTGGCTTGCCAGACCGCTTATCAGACCGGCCAGAAAAAACAGCGCCATGTTGACCATTGGAATGATCGATAGATCGTGAAACATGGCGTTGGTCAGGTAGCTGCCGATCAAGGCCATGAACAACAACCCCTGCTGCCGCGCCCAATGCGGCGAAGAGGGCGATCGCCAGAGCCGCCAGGCGTCTTTCGTCCAACAGCACAACAGCGCGATGAACAAGGCCATGCCGACGAGGCCGGTTTCGGCGAGCAGGGCCAGAAAGACGTTGTGCTGCACGTAGCGCCGGGATTTTTCCAGTGGCAAGTCGGTGGAGCGGTCGGCGAGAACGTAGATGAACTCGTCGCGATACTGGCCGAAGCCGCAGCCCAACAGCGGCCGGTCGCAAAACATCTTCCAGGCGACCATCGCCAGAATCGGCCGCAATTTGACTGATTCGGTCGCCTCGTGGGCGCTCAGCCCCTTGTCGCGCTCGAAGGCCATGAAGCGTTCCCACTGCGTGGCGCCGACGAGCATCGCCGCCAGGCAGGCGCCGGCAAATAGCGGCAGGCGCCAGGTGCGCGGCGCCGACAACCCGACTACGATCGCCAGCCCCAGCGCTGCGCCAATCCACGCGCAGCGCGTCAGCGTGCTGTAGACGCCCAGGGCGTAGACGATCGACAGCGCCACGAGCATCGCGCGGCCGCCGCGGCCCAGCCGCGGCCAGCTCATCAACAGGCTCGACCAGCAAATGCTCAGAAAGAACCCGCAGCCGGCCGGATTCAACAGCGGCCCGCGGCCCCGGCCGAAGAATTCGACATACTCGCGAGAAGCGATGTAGCGCGGATAAACGAGCCACCAAAGCTGCCGCGCTTCGGCGATCGCCGTACACGCCAGATACAAGCCGAAAGCCGCCAGGCAGGCGAACATCGCCCGCGAAGCCGTTTCCGTCAGCGGCGTTTGCCGGGCGACGCAGTACATGCCGGCGGGCATCAGGTAGAAGAACAACAGCCAGGCGGCCGGCTGATTGCGGTGCGCGTGCCAGTCGTGGGTGAACGTCGAAACGAACAACACGCCGAGAAACGCCGCCAGCAGCCATTCGGTCTTGCCCATCGGCCGGCCTTCGGCCCAGCTGCGCACCCGGTAGACGGCGTACATGGCCATCAGCACCACCCACAAAAAGCGGTCGGCGGTCAGCGGCGCCGGGCCAGCGGGCAGGCTGAAGAACGGAAAGCCGAAGCACGTTCCGGCCAGCAACACCATCAACGCGCCGGCCAACAACCCGCCGCGGACGAGCAGCCAGGCGCCCCAGACGAGTCCGGCCAATCCGGCAATGACGATGATGGCGGTCATGCGATCTACGATGCTGCCTTACGGCGGAGGCCCTGTTCCAACGCCCGTCGAAAGGATAGCCCGCCGTTGGCCATGCGGCTGTCGATCATGTAGCCCGGCGACAGGGCGTTACCGGCCCGGCCCCATTTCCCAGGCCGCGGCGAAAGGGCGTTTGCCGCCCGTGAAGAGCCACGAGGCGGACCGCACGGGTTGCGGTTCTTCCTTCGGCTCGGGCGCCGGCAGCGAGGGGACGGTGAGCAACAAAATGCCGATGCCCGTCGCCAACCCGCCGACTAGACCCATCGCGACGATCATCGAGCGGCTGGGACCGACCGGCCAGACCCCGGCGCCAGGGCCGTCGATCCGCGAGATCAAGCTGGCGTTGCGCGCCCCGGCCTTGCTGCCGCGGGCCTCGGCCAGTTCACGGCGGGCGTTCTCGACCAGCGACGTATGATGCTTGACTTCCGCCACCAGGGCCGAATAACCGGCCCGGGCGCCGGCCAGCTTTTCCAAGCGTTGGCGGGCCGAATCGAGTTGTTCGGCCAACGAGTCGGCCCGCTCGCTCGCCAGGCTCAGGTCGGCCTTGACGCCGCGGAGGGCGATCGCCAATTCCTCGTGCAGATGGCGGCCGATTTCTTGCTCGGCCTCGCGGGCCGCCTGAAACTTGGGATGCTCTTCGCTCATCGAACCGGCCAACTGGGCGCTCCGCAACTGGGCGTCGACCAGGCCCTCTTTGAGCCGCTTCAGCGAAGGCTGCGAATCGAACAGCCGGCTGGGAGTGGCCAGCAACCGGCCCTGATCCACTCGGGAAGCGCTGAGCAAGTGAAACAGGCTTTCGTAGTTCGCCTGGTCGAGCCGGGCCTTTCGCAATTCGGTCTCTAGCTCCAGCGTTTTGCGTCGCAAATCGCTGTCGCCCGAAGTCGATTCGTGCAGGTTCCGCAGTTCGGCCAGATCGCCGCCGACCTCTTGTTCCATCGCGGCCAAACGCGAGTTCGCCGCGTTCAGGTCGTTTTCGGTCATCGAAACACTGTTGGAAAGCTCGTCGATCACGCTCTGGGCCTTGGCGTCTCGCAGCTTTTGAAACCGGCTTTCGAGTTGGTCGCAAACGGCGGTCGCCAGGCTCAGAGCACGCGGGCGGTCGTGGTCGTCGACCTTGAGATATAGAACTTCGGTCTTGCCGAACTCGGCGCCTTTCGGCGGAGTGAGCTTGATTAGCTCGGCGAATTCGGCCACGTCGAGCGGTTGCGGCCATGCCGCCGCGTCGCGGCCGGCCGGCGGCCCGACCTCAGCCAGGGCCTGGCCCAGCACGCCTTGGCTCTTGGCGATTTCCAGGATGGTCTCTTGCGTGGCTTTCAACTCGTCGCCTTGATGAAAGCGGGCCGCCTCGCCGAGACTGCCCGCCGCTTCGTTGCGAACCAACAGGGCTTGCGAAGCCTGCCAGGTATCGGGCCGCGCGACGGCATAGACGGCGGCCGCCAGCGTCAGCGCCGCGGCGGGGACGATCCAACGCCGTCGATACTGCGTGAGGACGCGAAGAATTGCTTCCGGGCTGATGTGGGTCGGTTTCGCGTGGGCCATGTTCGTTCGTCCTTCGTGGGGCGGCTCGCTGGTGTTGAGGTGGAAAGCAGGTCTTCGCAAAGCCAATGCCAAGGCGGCCGACCGCCGGATCTCTAGCGGTGGCGCGGGCGCCTAAGTAGCGGCGCCGAGAGGAATTAGCCAGCAAAACCCGAGCGATCGACGAACCACCCGGGGGCCGGCAAAGGGGCCGCTGGGAGTTGTGTCGCCGCGACGCACGTTGCGAAAAAGCAACATATGAGCAGTCCTCCGATTGATCGACGAAACGATCTGGTGGGGCTGCGAGCGGCGCTCTGCGATTTCGGACGCATTTTTCCCGCCGCGGAGCGCCAAACTCGGTTGCTTTGGCCCCGGGCTGTCGCAAACTGTTACATGCGGGTCGCGTGCATTAGCAACTGGGACGAGCTTCAAGCGCTGGCGCCTGCTTGGAACGAGCTTGCGCGGGACGTCCCTTTTCGAAGCTGGCAATGGCTCGGCGCCTGGTGGCGGCACTACGGCCCAGGCGACGACGAAGCGGGCCGCCGAAGGGAGTTGTTCGTCCCGGCGATTCGCGACGCCGCTGGCGCGCTGGTCGGCTTGGCGCCCTGGTATCTCCAGCGGCGCCCCGCGCGCGGCAACGTCGTGCGGTTTCTTGGTTCGGGCGAAGTCTGCACTGATTATGCGACCGTGCTTTGTCGCAGCGGCCAAGAGGGCGAGGCCGCCGCGGCATTGGCCGATTGGCTCTTCGAACAGCGGAACTCCGAGCAACAACATTCCGAGCGAACCACCGTGGGGCGCGACGGCCCGCCGCACGACGCCCGCTG
>DATNEC010000534.1:0-5638 GCA_035606815.1 Pirellulales bacterium | reverse complement strand
GCATGGATTCAACGGGCATGGATTCAACGGGCATGGATTCAACGGGCATGGATTCAACGGACCTGCAATGCCAAGACTTTATCCCCAGCGCGCGAAGGTTCGCACGAAGACGTAGGTAGCCGCCACGAAGGCGACGCTGACCAGGGCCGTCTGTTTGATGAGTTTGCCGCTCAAGGCCAGGTCGTCCAAGGCGGGGGTCGTCCGCGCCACGCGCAAGTAAGCCGCCGCCAAGCCCAGCATCAGATACGTCGGCACCACCTCGGTTCGCGATAGCGACAGCATGCTGGCGGAATAGCCGGCGAGCGCCGCGAGCAGATAAACCCGCAGCCGCGACAACTCGGGGTCGTCGAAGCGGCGTTCGCCCTGGCCGAGCCGATAGAGCGAAGCCAGAGCGTAAAAGAAGGCGCCGAGGAACATCGCGCCGCCGAAAAACCCAAGCTCCGCAAAGGCATGCAGGTAAGAATTGTGGGCCACCTGCCCGGCTTCCTCCGCGTAGCGGTTGTATCCGAAGCCGAACAGCGGCGATTGCTTGAACATCGAGAGCCCCGCCGACCAAAGCTGGATGCGGCTTTGGCCGGTGCCCTCCTCGAGGGCGCTGCCCATTCCCGCCTGGCGGCCGCCGACGAGGATCGCTACGACTGGCAAGATCGGGACGCCGAGCAGCAAGGCTTTTTTCCAGCCGAAGCGGGCCTGAAACAGCGCGCCCAAGGCCGCCAGCAGCGCCAACAGGCCGCCGCGCGATTTGGTCAGCAATAGTGCATAGAAAAACAGCGCGGCGGCGCCCAGCAAGAACGGCTTCGAAATCGCCGCCCCGGGATCGAAGAACCGGTAGGCGGCCAGCATCATCCCGACCACCAGGATCATCGCCAGATCGTTGGGATCGTGGTAAATCCCCGTGCTGCAGATCCGAGAAATCACCAATTCCTCTCCCGCCGCCTGATCGACCAGCGTTTCATGCACCGCGCTCAGTGAAGCGATGTCGATCATGCCATGAAATTGCAGCACCGCCAACACGGCGGCGCCGCCGATGCAGCCCAGCAGCGTGAGCAGGAACAGCCGCAAACGGGCCGGCGTATCGACGTTGGCCACGAGCAGCACGTAGTAGATCACGACTTTCAAGAAATCGAGCGCGCCGTAACGGGCGCTCCACAAATCGCCGTGCGAGGCGTGCGACAGGAAGATCGCCGCCAACGTGCCGAGCACGGCCAGATTCAACGGTTGGGCCGCGAGCGTTTGCGGGGAGAGTTGCTCGGACGCGCTGAAGGCCGAGGCCGCCAGGCAGGCCAGGATCAGCCATTCGTAAATCGGCAGGCCCTCGAGTTCGGGCACGATCTCGCCCGGACGCGCGAACAGCGCGGCGGTGACGGCGAGAAATAAGAAAAAGGACACTGCTCGATTGCTCGCGTTATGCTTCGAGGGGAGCCCGTCGTTCTTCGATGAGCGAGGGATATTCTTCGACCAGCGCCAGGCCCAACAGGTTGAGATCCGCCCGCTCCCCGGAAGGCGCCGCGGGCGGCTTTCGACGAAGGCCCAACAGCCCGAGCAGCACCGCCGTACGAATGTGGAACAGCCGCAAGAACGTCGCCACGAAAATCCGTAAATCCAAATGCAGGCTGCGGCACTCCACGTACTCGAGGTCAAGCACGAGCTTGCGGCGGACGCTCTCCAGATCGGTGTCGGGCGGCAGGTTGATCTGGGCCAACCCGGTGATGCCAGGCGGCACGCAGAGCCGGTCGAGATAGCCGGGAATCTGCCGAGCCAGGCGGTGGACGAACTCGGGCCGCTCAGGCCGCGGCCCGACGAGCGCCATTTCGCCGCGGATCACGTTCCAAAGCTGAGGGAATTCGTCGAGGTGCAGCCGTCGCAGCCAGCGGCCGACGAAGGTCACGCGGGGGTCGTTCTCTTGGGTCCAGACGGGACCGGTGGCGGCCTCGGCGTCGAGCCGCATGGTGCGCAGCTTGTACATCGTGAAGGGGCGTCCCCCCAGGCCGACGCGCGTTTGCCGGAAGACGCCCGGCCCCCACGACGTGAGCCGGATCAATGCAATCGAAACCGCCAGCAGCGGCAAAGCCGGCGCCAAGAGCGCGGCGGCCGCCAGTCGGCAGCAAATATCTGGCCTGCGGCCGCCGTCGGCTCCATCGACCTCAAGGCCGGCGGAGCGACTGTCTTGCCAAGGGCGATTCGTCGTGATGATCGACATGGTGGTAGCGACTCGTGGTCAGTCTTGGTTGGAAACGGACTCTGCGGCGGAAGAAGAGCTGGGCCGAGGCGCGCGGCGTGCGCGCGACAATTGCTCGGGGTCGTAAAAACCGGTTCGGGCCAGCTCGGGAAGCAACTCGCGGAGGAAGGCGTCGCAAGGATCGCCGTCTTCGTCCGTACGGCGGACGATCTTGGCGGCCAACTGCATTTTGTACAAGTAAGGCAGCCCGCCGAAGGCGAACCGCGGCCGCTCCGGCGCCAGCCAGGCGCGCCCGTCGCACCAGCCGTAGTAGGCGATCAACAGCGCCGGCGGGCCTTGGTCGGGGGCGAAGGCCGTCTTGCGGAATTCGTTCGTCGCGGCTGGACTTTCGGTCTGCGCGGACGGCTCCGAGGAGGCCCCCGCATAGGCGCGCCGCTCGGCGGCAGCGACGACATGATAGCCCTGCGACGAGAAGCAAATCTCGGGCGTATGCACCGACGTCGGTCCGGGCGGGCCGACGATCAGCGACATGTGGACCGTCTCCCCCGACCGGCGGTTGTGATAGGTGCGATTCGTCGAGCCGATGCACTGCAGCATTTCGACCAGCGACTCATCCAGCGGCGATTCGTCGATCAGCCGCCACTCGCCCAGATCGGCGGGCAAGCGGTCCAGGCGAACGGCCGCGGCGCGCAGATCGGGAGGCGTTCCCCAGCGGTTGCCCAGAACGCCGGCCGCGGCGCCGGAGACGGCGGTCAGCGCGAAGACTATCAGCCAGGGGATGTAGGGGCGGAACATAGGCTACTTCTTGATCTCTTCGAGCTTGCGCAGCTCCTCGCGTTCCTTGGGACTTAACAGTTCCCGGGCCAGGTCGCCGGCCAGGGCTTGTTGCAGCATCTCGCGGGCGTCGTCCAGCTTGCCTTGACTCCGGTAGCTCAACGCCAAGTGAAAACGATAGCGCGGACTGTCGGGCGGCATGGCCAGCGCTTCCCGAAAGTTGTCTTCGGCCTCGGTGAACCGCTTTTGCTCGAGCAGCACCCAGCCCTTGGTGTCGAGCAGTTCCGACTGAGCGCCGGCGAGGGCGATCGCCCGTTCGACCAACTTCAGGGCCTCGGCCGCGCCCTCGCGCCGCCCGGCCAGCAGCATGGCCAGGTTGTTCATGGCCGGCACGTTATGCGGTTCGAGATGTAGAAACCGGCGCAGCAGGCCCTCGGCTTGCTCGTCGTCATGCTGCACCAGCCGCAACATCGCCATGCCGAACAGCAGCGCCCGATCGTCGGGGTTGCGGGCCAGCGCTTCGGCCAGCATCGGATCGGAAGCGGCCCGCTGCTCGGCGGCGACCGCACCGTCGCTGAGCACGGCGGCCAGGGCCGCCGCCGGCGCCGCCGATTCGTCCTCGGCCATCGCCTGGCGGCAGAGCTCGATCGCCTCGGCCGAGCGTCCGCGCCGGGCCAGCCAGGCGGCCAAGGGACGGTAGGCGCGAGGCGAAAGCCGGAGGGCCTCGCGATAGCAGCTTTCCGCCGGCGGTTGCAGGTCAAGCGTCTCGTAAAGTCCGGCCGCCAACAATAGCCGCTGGGTCTGGCGGGCCTGGTCGGCGTCGGGCGGCGGGTCGAGGAATGCGCCGACGAGAGCCGGGATTTCATCCCCGCGCTTTTCGAGCTTCAGCCAGCGCGCCCGCAAGCCAAGCGTGCGAAAATGCGTCGTCGCCGGTTCGCGGGCCGACAATTGGTCGAGAATTTCCGGCAGGCGAGCGACGTCGTCCCGACCTTTTTTGCCGGCGGTTCGCAGCAGATGGTCGGCATAGGCGGCCAAGTGGCCCGCATCCGGCGCCCCCTTCTTGACCAGCGATTCAAGCTGCTCGCGGGCCTTCTCGATCTCGCCCTGGCCCTCGTAGAGGCGGGCCAGGAGCAGCCGGTCGAGCGGCGCCTGCGAGCCGCCGTTCACCAGCGATTCGAGGACTTGTCGCGCACGGGCGCGCGATCGCGAGCCGCCGCGACGCAGCAGCAGCGCCGCTCGGAGGCGCTCGTCGGCGACCTCGGGCGCGCCTTGCGAGCCGTCCGCATCGAGCAATCGCCAGACCTCGTCCATCTCCGCTTCGCTGGTGCTCCGCAAGGCGATCAGCGCCGTCAGCTTGCGGACGGCGCTCCGCTCGCCGGGTTCCAAGGCCAGGGCCGCGCGAAAACACTTTTCGGCGCGGGCCGGCTCGCTGCGAAAGAAGTAATCGCCCGCCTGCAGCAGCACGCCGACGCGCTCGGGATTGGCGTCGATCGCAGCCAGGTAATATTTTCTGGCTTGCGCGCCGTCGCCCAGCAGGGCGTAACCCTGGGCCAGGAAAAAGGGCTTGTCTTGGTCGTCGAGGAAATCGTCGTCGCCGACTTGGGTCAGCGTCTTCCGGGCCAGTTCGGACTGACCGGCTGCATGATAGAACGCCAGCAAGGCCGACCAGACGCGGGGGTCGCGCGGGGCGAGCTCCTGCGCCCGCTTCAATTCGGCTTCAGCTTCGTCGACCTTCCGCTGACGCACCGCGACGTCGGCCGGCAAGTCGAGAGCCAGCATTTGCGCCAGCCGCAGCCGGGCGAAGACGTCTTCGGGATTGCGGCGGACCTCGGCCGCGGCCAGACGCAAGGCGCGCTCGACGTCGCCTTGGCCGACGTCGGCCGCCAAGGAAAGCGAGACGAGCTGCGGCGGCACATCGTCGGCCTCGCGGAAATCATCGATCAAGGCGGCCGCCTCGGCGATGCGCTGGCGGCGAAGCAAGAGCGCGATCAGCTCTTGATAGACCTGGATTCGCCGCTCGCCGAGACGCAGGGCTTCGGAGTAGGCGTGGATGGCCGCATCGTCGTCGGGCTTGGCGCCGAGCAGGGCCAGCCGCCCTTTGAGCAGGTAAGCGGGCGCCCAGGAGGGACGGAGCCGCTCGAGCCGCGCGGCGAGCGAGCGGGCTTCCGCGATCAACTGCTCGCGATCGGAGCGTCGCGGGGCTTGAAGCGCTTCGCCGATCAGCCGCTGCGCGCGGTAAAACTGCCAGCCCGATTGGCCGTCGAGCTTTTCCAGATTCTTGAGCCGCGTTTCGTGCCGCAAAACCTCGGACCAATCGCCGGCCTCCAGCGCCATCTCGGCCAGCAACTGTAAGGGCCGCAAATCGTCGACGGCGGTCTTCGACAAGACTTCCAGCGTTCGTCTGGCACTTTCGCGTTCGCCGCGATAAAGGCGGACGAGGGCCAAGCGATAATGCAGGAGGCTCCGTTCGCCGGCGGGAAGCTCTTCGGCCGCCGACGCGAGGAGTTGCTCCGCCTCGTCGCCGCGGTCGCGACGCAACAGCAGTTCGCACTTCAAAAGCGCGGCGAGCAAGGGGGCCTCGCCCGCACGCCCTTCGCCGTCAAGCTTAGCTGCGATGCGGTCGGCGTCGCCGCGGCGTCCCAGCCGCTCGAAATCTTGGGCCAGTCGAACCGCCAGCCGCGGCGC
>DATNEC010000526.1:0-5506 GCA_035606815.1 Pirellulales bacterium | reverse complement strand
ATTGAGAAGCCGAAGCATGCGGGTTAGAAGAAGATCCTGACGACGGTTTCGGCGACGCAGGCCGGGCGGGCCTCGCCCTCGATCTCGAAGGTCTGCTTGAAGGTCGCCTGCACGGAGCCGCGCGTCTCTTTTAGGTCGATCAGTTCCGAGCTCATCCGCACGCGCGAGCCGACCTTGACCGCCGTCGGAAAGCGGACGCGGTTCAGCCCATAGTTCAGCACCATTTTGATGCCTTCGATCCGAAAAATCTGTCGCACCAGAGAGTTGCAAAGCGACAACGTCAGAAAGCCGTGGGCCACGGTCGTGCCGTAGGGCGACTCTTTTCGGGCGCGCTCGGGGTCGCAATGAATCCACTGATGGTCGTCGGTGCCGTCGGCGAAGGCTTGCACGCGCTGCTGGGTGATTTCTATCCAATCGCTGGTCCCTAGGGGCCGACCCACCAACGTGCGAAGTTCTTCCAGCCCTTGGATCACCCTGACGGCCATGAACGATTTACCTAACTATTTGCAGTGATTGGACAAAGCGCCGCGTGCGCCCGACGCGGCCGCGCGAGAAAATCGCAAATCGACGCAAAATCGCAAATCGACATTGACCCTTGCGGGCGGACAAACCTATCGTGCCCGCCTGGATGGTCCGGCGATACGCGCCGGAATCCTCTAGTCGCCGCACCATTCGCAATTTAACCTGCCATGCTCTATTCGAGCGGTTTTTCGGCTCGGGCACAAGTTGCCTTCCGCCGCCGGACTTTCGGGTTCAAGGCGGCGCCGGCGGTTTGGGCCTGCGCCGTTTTACTTTGTGCGGGTTGCGCCAGCACGCACTATGTCAAAGTCCGCTCCGCGCCTCACAGCCCGCTGGTCGAGCGGCTGAAAGTCACCTCGCGGGGCGGACCGCAGCCCAGCGCGCGCACCATGCAGTTGCTGCGCCGCTACGACCTGGTCGGCGAGCTGCGCGGCAAGATGCGGCCGCTGTTGGACAAGGTCCAGGCGATTGTCGACCAGGAGCCGTCGCCCGAGAAGGTCTATGCCTTCGCCGAGCTGAGCTACATCGCCGGCAAAAAGACGGAGCTGACCGAGCCGGGGACGGCGCTGGACCACTACGGCGCCTCGGTGACGTATGCCTATAAGTACCTGTTCGAGGAACGCTACGGACGGCAAAGAAATCCCTACGATCCCGAGTTCCGCGGCGCCTGCGATCTGTACAACGGAGCGCTCGAAAGCGGGTTGCGGCTGGTGAAGTCGCAAGGGGGGCTGATGCCTGGGTGCTCGCACAGCATCGAATCGGCCAGCCATGCCTGGGACGTCAAAATCGTGATTCGCAACGGCCGTTGGCAAGCGGCCGACTTCGCCGAACTCAAGTTCGCCTCCGACTACGAAGTGCAGGGGCTGAAGAACCAATACCAGAGCTACGGGTTGGGAGTGCCGTTGATCGCCATTCGCGAACGGCGCAATCCCGACGATCCGGCCGAAAAGTTCCTGCCGCCGCTGTTGAGCTTCCCCGTCACGGCGTTTTTGCGCGTCTTGCCGGACGACCAGATTCACGCCAACAGCTCGCGGCGACGTCACGTCGCACTGCTGGAGCTGTACGACCCGCTCGTTTCGCACGACATCGAGATCGGGCCGCGCCGCGTGCCGCTCGAAACCGACCTGAGCACTCCGCTGGCGTATTTTCTCAATGATCCGCAGTTGAACCCCAGCAATCCGGCAATCAACCTGAATGCGATCGCCACCGAGGGCCTGCTCCGTCCCGACAAGGCGCAGGCGGAAGCGGGCCTGTACATGCTGCAACCTTACGAGCCGGGCAAGATTCCGGTGCTGATGGTCCACGGGCTGTGGTCGAGCCCCATGACCTGGATGGAAATGTTCAACGACTTGCGCGGCGACCCGGCAATCCGCGAGCGGTATCAATTTTGGTTCTATCTCTATCCCAGCGGCGAACCCTTCTGGCAGAGCGCCACGAAAATGCGAGAAGATTTGGCCAGCGCCCGGGCCGTTCTCGACCCCGAGCGGCGCGAACCGGCGTTCGACCAGATGGTTCTGGTGGGCCACAGCATGGGCGGGCTGGTGTCGAAGATGCAGGTGGTGGCCAGCCGGAACGACTTCTGGAACATCGTCAGCGACAAGCCGTTTCAAATGGTCAAGGCCTCGCCCGAGTTGCACGAGCGCCTGGAGCACACGTTCTTTTTCGGCCCCGACCCGGCAGTGCGGCGGCTGATTACGATCGCCACGCCCCATCGCGGCAGCACGTTCGCCAACGGCACGACGCGCTGGCTGGCCCGCGAGTTCATCAAGCTGCCGCAAATGGGCCGCGAACAGATCGTCCGCGAGAATCCCGATTTGTTCCGCCAGCACACGATGTTGGAGGTCAAAACGAGCCTCGATTCGCTGGCCCCCGACTCGCCGATCTTGCCAGTGTTGCTACATGCTCAGAGGCCGCCCTGGCTCAAGTGCCACAACATCGTGGGCGTGCTGCCCGACAAGGGATTCATCGGCAAAGTGGCCGGCGGCAGCGACGGGGTGGTCGCGTTTTCCAGCGCCCATCTGGACGACGCGCTCAGCGAGTTGAAGGTCGAAGCCGACCACATGGACGTCCACCGCCATCCGCTGAGCATTCTCGAAGTCCGGCGGATTCTGCTGGAGCACCTGGCCGATTTGGAATCCTTCCCCCGCCGGTCGCCGGCGCAAGACCGAACCGCACAGGCGATGGCGAGGTAGAAGGCGTATTGCCCTAGGGCCGCGGCGCCGCAAACAAGAGAGGCCGCTAGGCCCTCGTTCGTCGGGCCTGCGGCCTAGGATGGAAATGCGGAAATGGCCTCACGAACCGCTCGTCATCGAGCGAGTCTGCGCTTGAGCGGCCGATCGACCGCCCGGACGTGTCAACCGACCCGTGCCGCCGACAGACACAAGGGCGAGGCCCCAAAGCGACTGTTCGCTTCCGGCGCCGCGTCGTTATCGTCGAGTTGGCGCGAGCGGCGCCGCACGTGCGGAAACAGGCCGTGCGATTTGCCGTCGCGCTGTTCCGCGCCGGGCGAGGAAAAGGTCTTGGGCCCCAGGGCCTCGCCGTCCAACGCCCGCGGCGGAGCTCGTCGCAGTCGGGGCGCCGCGGCGCTAGCGACATCGGCCGGCGGCTTCGGCTCGCTGACCTTGTCGTTGATTTCCGAGCGAATCACGCGCACGTCGCGCGGCGCCTCGATGCCCACGCGGACCGCCTGGCCCTTCACGTGCAGGATGGTGATTACGATATTGTTTCCAATCTGGATTTGCTGCTGGGTTTTGCGCGTCAGCACCAACATGACAAACACTCCTTTGCTTTGATAGATGGCCTCGTCTCTCGCACCGCTGGCCATGTAAAGCAGGGCGCGTGCCAATCTCGCGAGCGCGGTGGGCGATTGGATTGGAAGAGACGCGGCGCCAGAGGTTTGCGCCAAAATCGCCCGGGCGACGCTAGCATCGCTAGTGTACGTTTGTTACAAGCAAATTTGTAATCGCGAAAAGCGGCAAATCTTGCCAAGCGGCGGGCGCCGAAAAACGGGCGGATTGGGCGAACTTTCCGTAGCGCTAGAGCGCAGTTTGCGCCCGCTCTATTTAACAATCTCACCCCAAATCGCCAAGGCTAGTTCGCCGTCCGGCGCTCGATTTCGTCGCGCAGCTTGGCGGCCAATTCGTACTGCTCGCTGGCCACGGCGTCGGCCAATTGTTCGTGCAGCGTGCGGCCGACGTGATAGTGGTCGCGAAGCGATTCGCGCAACTGGTCGAGCCGCTCGACGAGTTCGTCGTCTTCGAAGCGGTCTTCCAGCTCGAATTCGGCATACAATTCGCGCATCCGGCCCAGGCCCTGGTTGATCTCTTCGATCGAGGCTTCGGGGCCTTTCTCTTCCAGCGTCACCAGGGCGCTGGCCTGCGTGCGGTGGAACAAAATGAAAGGGCGATATTGCTCGTGCGACATCGTCCATTCTTCGCTGGGCGAGCAATCGCGAACGAAGTTCATCAGCGCCAGGCTATGATCGGCGTCGCGCACCGCCCGCTCGAATTCGCGTAGCGCCAGCCAGCAAATGCGCCGCTGATAGAATTGCACGAATTCGCGATCGACCTCGGCGCATTGCTCCTCGGTAAGCACGAAATCCTTGCCCTCGTGGACCGCCAAGGCCAGCAAATAGTCGAAATACGTCTCGGCGCCGCCGGGCCGTTCTCCGTCGGGGCGGCCCGCCACCTCGAGCTGCAGCAAGCCCAGGTCGATGCGCATTTGCAGCACCTCGCGGGCGTCGGCGCCCCGCGTGATGCGCGCGCTGACCTCCCCCGGTACGAACTCCCAATCCTTGAGAATCGTGTCGATGTGTCGCCGTTTTGCCATCGCTTATGCTGGCGCTGTACTCCAAGTTCGCCCGCCGCAATCGCCCGCCAGGGCAATTATATCACGCAGATTCGCAAAAAGGCCAATCAGGCGAGGCTTGGGTAGCCCCCCTTCCCATCCCCGGCATCATGAAACTTGATGCAGCCTGTCTCGCGCCGCCAGCACGTCGCGCAGGGCGGTCTCGGGGTCGCGGGCCAGGGCCGTGAGATGACCCATTTTACGGCCAGGCCGGGCCTCGGCTTTGCCGTACAGATGCAGCTTGACGTTCGGCAGTGCGCAGGCTGCGCTCCAGTTCGGTTCGCCCTGGCTCCAGCGGTCGCCCAGCAGATTGGCCATCGCCGCCGGACGCAGCAATTCCGTCGAGCCGAGCGGCAAGCCGCAAATCGCCCGCAGTTGCTGCTCGAACTGGCTGGTGACGCAGGCGTCGAAAGTCAAGTGTCCGGAATTGTGCGGCCGCGGCGCCAATTCGTTGATCAACAGCTTGCCCGCGCGCGTCACGAAGAACTCGACGCACAACACGCCCACCACGTCGAGGCGCTCCAAAACGCCGTGCGCGATCTCCGCCGCCTCCCGCGCTAGTCCGGCCGGCTGCGGCGCCGGCGCCACCGACACGTCGAGTATATGGTTCGAGTGCGTGTTGGCGATCACTCCGTAGTCGACGATCGCGCCGTCCGCGCCGCGGGCCGCCACGACCGAAACCTCGCATTCGTAATCGACCCAGGCTTCGAGCACGGCCTCGTCGGATTTCAAGTGACGCCAGGCGGTCTCGGCCGCGTCGGCGCTCTCGATCTTGATCTGTCCCTTGCCGTCGTAGCCCCAGCCCGCGGTTTTCAACACGGCGGGCACGCCCAACCTGGCGATCGCCTGTTTCAACTCGTCGGCCGAGCCGACGGCGGCGAACGGAGTGACGGCAAAACCCGCCGAACTGAGGAATGTCTTTTCGCGCAGCCGGTGTTGCGTGGTGTGCAGTACGGCGCCATCGGGCCGCACCGGCGCGAACTCGGCCGCCGCCGCGGCCGTCGCCGCCGGCACGTTCTCGAACTCGAACGTCACGACGTCGACGTTGCGCGCGAAGCCGCGAATCGCGTCGAGATCTTCGTAGGCCGCATTGATCTCGACGTCGGCCACCTGGCCGGTCGGCGTGTCGTCGGCCGGAGAA
>DATNEC010000500.1:0-5979 GCA_035606815.1 Pirellulales bacterium | reverse complement strand
TATCTTCGGCGGCATCATGCGTTGCACGACGATCGCCACGGCGGTCATGGAAGCCTACAAAACGGTCGGCTTCAACGTACCGCTGGTCGTACGGCTGGAAGGCACCGAAGTCGATGAAGGCCGCAAGATTCTGGCCAGCGGAGGCCTCGACATCATCTCGGCCGCCGGGCTGACCGACGCCGCCCAGAAGGTGGTCAAGGCCGCGAGCGCCGCTTGAGCTTGAACTCTAGCCACGGATGAAACACGGATCAAACACGGATAATCCATGAGCATTTTGATCGACAAAAATACGCGGGTTCTGTGCCAGGGCATTACCGGCAAGGTCGGCCAGTTCCATACCAAGGGCTGCCTGGAATACGGCACGAAGATGGTCGGCGGCGTTACGCCCGGCAAAGGCGGCGAAACGGCGGTCGGCCTGCCGGTGTTCGATACGGTGGTCGAAGCGGTCGAAAAGACCGGCGCCAACGCCACGATGATTTTCGTGCCGCCCGCCTTCACCGCCGATGCGATCCTGGAAGCGGTCGATGCCGGCATCAAGACGGTAATCGCCATCACCGAGGGCGTGCCGGTGGTCGACATGGTGCGGGTTTATGAAATCGTCCGCGGCGGCAAGTCGGTGCTGGTCGGTCCGAATTGCCCCGGCGTGATTACGCCCGAGGAGTGCAAGATCGGCATCATGCCGGGCTACATTCACAAGAAAGGCCCGGTCGGCGTGATGAGCCGCTCCGGCACGCTGACGTATGAAGCGGTCTGGCAGCTCAGCAACTTGGGCCTGGGGCAATCGACGTGCGTCGGCTTGGGGGGCGACCCGATCGTCGGCACGTCGTTCATCGACTTGTTCCGAATGTACGAGGCCGACCCGGCGACCGAAGCGATTTTGATGATGGGCGAGATCGGCGGCACGGCCGAAGAAGAGGCCGCCGCCTTCGTCAAGCAGCACGTCACCAAACCGGTGGCCGCCTTCATCGCCGGCCGCGCGGCGCCGCCCGGCAAGCGGATGGGCCACGCCGGCGCGATCATCTCCGGCGGCAAGGGCACGGCCGCCGAGAAGGTCGCAGCGTTGGAAGCCGCTGGGATCGAAGTCGCCGCCAGCCCCGCCGACATGGGCGCCGCCATGCAGCGCGCGATCGCCAAGAAAAGGCGGTAATGAGGCGAGCCGGAGGCGTCAGCCTCCGGGTCCGGGGGAATCTCGACGCAATGTCAGATGGACGCCCGGGGCGATCATCAGCAATTGGCGCACGTTTCGACCTGGGACATGTTTTCGGAGGCTTGGAATGAGTTCTTCCGAGGTTGAAGCACGCGATGCACTAGCGGCGCATGTCAAGGTGACCGATGACAGCCTTTCAGCGGATTTGGCGGATGGCCGCACGATCGTCGTCCCGTTGGCCTGGTATCCGCGACTCTTGCGCGCCACGCCTGGGGAGCGGAATTCTTGGCGCCTGATTGGCGGAGGCCGCGGCATCCATTGGCCGGAGCTCGATGAGGATATCAGCGTCGCCAACCTGCTCGCCGGGCAGCCTTCGGGAGAAAGTCCGAATTCCTCGAAAAAGTGGCTCGCGGCAGGCGCCAAGCCGGTTGGCGGCGAAGGAGAGACTTCACCCACGGTATAGTTGGTGAAGCCCCGATACCTGCTCCACCCGGAGGCTGACGCCTCCGGCTCGCCGAGCGCTTCGTCCGCCTATTTCGGCATCGCTACTTACTACGTCGAGCCGCTCGCCATCGGCGACGCGCTCGCAGACATGCCGCTCTTCTTGACGGCGGACGTCTACGTTTCTGTCCCGCTGGATGCGACCTATCTCGCCGCCTGGTCGGCGGTCCCGCGGCGCTGGCAGGTTGAGGTCGAAGGACCGAGCCCCTAACCCAACGAATCGTCATTAGGGATTGGGCTTCAACAATTCAGCCATCTCACTATCGACTGCCGCCTGCAGGCCGCCCAATGCGGCCTTGTCGTTCTCGACGGCGCGAATCGCCTCGCGGAAGTCGTCGTAGCTTCCGTGCGGGTCTCGAAAGAACTTCGTAACCTCCTCGTATTGGCGCTGAGCGCGAATCAAACTCGTTGGGACCAGCGCAAAATCCACGAGCAGCAGCACGGCCGCCAGCGCCACGGCGGACCGGCTGGCGTCGCGAAACAGCGCAGACCACCACGCGCACGAAGAACGACGCCCTTCGCTATCTTTGTCGCCGGCTCTGCGCAGCGCGGACCACACGGCGGCCAGCAACGGACATGCGACGGCGCCGAAAAAGGCGCCGGAGTGCAAGAGCCACTGCCAGACGGCGGCAGTCCAGGATTGCGGCGGTATTTTCATGGCGCCCTGCAAGGTCGCGGCATCGAGGTTAGCCGCTCCTTTGGGCGGAATGGCCAACCATTCCGGATCGTTAAAAACGCCCTGCCTGTAAAGAGCAGCCAGAGGCATGCACAACACGGCGCACACGAAGACGGCGACAAAGGCGGCGCGTAAGCTGAAACGAAATTGCGCGCGCCAAAGCAACCAACCGATGAAAAGCGCGGCGCCGACGACGATCGCCGCCGCGGCCTTTCGCTGGGTCTCGCGGCTGATTAATTCGGCAGGCGCCATTCCCAGGACGACGAAGGACGCGCTCCAGGCAGCCACCCAGGCGATCGTGTGTTGCCAGGCTGCAAGCAGTTTATCCGGCTCGGCGCCTTCTCCTGCCCATCTGGCCGTCAGCCAACCTAGCAAACCGACCAACACCAATACGCCAACGCTTTCGGGCGTCGAAACCAAAAACGACGACTCGATAAGATCGCGAAGACTCAGGGGCGCCGATGCCGGTTTGGCGGCGCGGCTGGCGGCTTCTTGCAGGATTTTGTATTGCAGAATCGCCGCACGGCAGTCGCGGACAAGCTCGCTATGCTCTTCGGGAGTCGCCAAGTCTTGGTGGGATTCGACCAGTTGGACCATGCGCCAAAGCGTCTGCTGCCGGATCGCGGGCAAAATCAGGTCGTTGGCGGTCCACTCGCCGGCCGCTTCGACCTGATCGAGCACTTCGAGCCGCTGCTTGAGCAATCTCAACGCTTCGGCTGGGGCGCCCGCGGCCGCGCGGTCGTCGGCGCGAGCCATCTGCAAACGCGTTAGATCGATAATCAGCCTCAGAGGCCGCATCACGCAAAGCGAGCCGCGGATGACGCGGGCTTGTTCGGCGAGCGTGCGCCGCGAGCGCGCCAGAAACTCGACGATGGCCGACAACCCCGCTTCTCCGAAGGCGAGGAACTTTTTCTTCTGGCCCTGCTTGAACCGGGCGACGCCAGAAGCGAATCGCTCTTCATCGCTGACGGTGAGGACGTACCCTCCGTCGCTGGAGGCCGGCGTCGTTGCAGCCCATTCGTAATCGCCGCCGGCGTTCCAGTCGTTAATCGCCGCCAGATAATCGTAGAGGGCATTGTCGGAATCGCACCTGGCGGCCTCGTCCAGAATTTCTTCCCAGTCCGCGGTGCGAGGCGCATGGGCATCTGCATCTCCTCCGAAACGACAGCTCATCAGGAGCAGCGCCCGCATCCGCCACCAGTCGAGGTTCGCCGGCTGGGCGTCGCTGGCGCGTTTGGCGAATTCCAGGCACTTCGGTGCGCAACGCTCCTCGAATGCTCGCTCGGCTTGTGCGGTATTTGCCAAGCTCGGGGGCAGCATGGGAACCGGCGGCGGCTCAAGATGCTTCGCGCGGAAGCCCGGCGCCGGCGAGTCGAGAACCCAGGCCGCCCCCATCGCCAGCCGTGCGGACGAGTCCGGGCCGGCAAGGGTCCGCTCCGCCTCCGGCAGCCAAAATGCCGCCTGCTCGGGCGGCTCCCGATTCGCGACGGGCTCCTCGGGATGAAATTGCCCGACCGTCCCTGCCAGCCAGCGCTGGGCAACCATCGACCATCCCGTGTCGATTTGCGAAACCGTGTAGACATACCGCGAGACGACGACAAGTGCGGCGATAGCGGTTATCAAGCCGGCAGCGCACTTGATCCAGCGGCGCGAACGAGAGCGGATGGCGTCGGCGCTCATGAAACGGATTCTACCAGACTCGCTCTGCCGCCGCGGCGTGGGCATAGGCGCTACACCTCAACGACCGCTTGAGCAGCGATCCATCGCTCCAGTTCGCAGGTTATGCTTGGCCTAATCGACGTACACGAACTCGTTCGTGTTGAATAGCGCGAGGCAGAACTCCACGAGCGCGGCGGCCCGATGGATATCGACGCCGGCTGCGAACGGCTGCGGCAGGGCAAGTTCTTCGGCGCCGCGACTTTCTTCCTGCAAGTGGCCGGCCTCGCCGATGAGCAGCTCGCGCGCGGCGGCGATTTCTTCGGCGGTCGGCGAGCGCGAGAGAACTCGACGGTAGGCGAGCGCGATTTGGCTTGCGACATCGTTGCTGGAGTGCGAAAGCAAGTAGCCCGCCAGGCGGCGCGACTGCTCCAGCGAGAATTCCGAATTCAACAGCACCAGCGCCTGAGGCGCGGTCGTCGAGCGGTCGCGACGCGCGCAACTCGATAGCGCGTCGGGCTGATCGAACGCCTCGAACAGCGGATACCGCAGGTTCCGCTTCGCCATCAGGTAGATGCTGCGGCGGCGGCAATCCTCATCGTCCTCGCTTGGGCTCCATTGCCCCTTGAGCAACGTGGCGACCAACTCCTCGGGCAGCGGCGGCATGACGCCGGGGCCGCCGCGCCGCGGGCTCAGGCTGTCGGACGCGGCCAGCATCGCATCGCGGATCGCCTCGCCTTCGAGCCGTCGCCGGTTCGCCCGCGCGAACAACTCGTTGGGCGGGTCCGCGGCTTTCGATCGCTGCCAACTCTGCGTCGCCGCCGCCGCTTCCTCCGCCGACCAATCGGACGATGCCGGCCGGCTGGCTTGGCGGTAGGCGGCCGAAGCGAGCAACAGCCGGTGCAGACGCTTCAGGCTCCAGCCTTGCGACGGCAACTCGGTCGCCAGCCAATCGAGCAACTCCGGATCAGCGGGCCACGAGCCCATCACGCCGAAGTCGCTCGCGGTCGAAACCAGTCCCTGGCCGAAGTGCTGCTGCCAAACGCGATTGACGATCACCCGCAAGACGAGCGGATGGTCCGGCCGCGAAAGCCAGCGGGCCAAGGCCGTGCGGCGGCCGGTCGAAGGGGCGCCGGCGACGGGGGCCGCCACGGCGTCGTTCCACGGATTGGCGATCCGGGGAAAACCTGGCTCCAGTTCGGGGCCTGGACGGCGAAAATCGCCGCGGACCATCAAATGGCCGGGACCGGCTTGGCCGCTCGGCTCGTGCATCACGCGCCCCAACGCATGCGGCTTGAACAATTCGGCGCCTTCGAAGACCGCGCGAAGCCGGTAAAAATCGGCCTGGCTGACGGGATCGTACTTGTGGTCGTGGCACTGGGCGCAGCCGACCTGCAATCCCAAGAACACCGCCCCGACCGTCGCCGTCATCTCGTTCAGCAGGTTGTGGCGGCGCTCCTCCTGCAAGTTCAAATCGGGCATGTCGGGGCCGGCCAAAAGAAAGCCGGTGGCCACGGCGGCTGGGGCGTCGCCGGGCCGCAATTCGTCGCCCGCCAATTGCAAGCGGATGAATTCATCGTAAGGCATATCCGCATTCAGGGCTTCGATCACCCAGTCTCGATAGCGCCATGCGTCTGGGCGGACCTTGTCGAACTCGAACCCATCGCTCTCGGCGAAGCGGGCAAGGTCCAACCAGTGTTGCGCCCAGCGCTCGCCGTAAGCCGGCGAAGCGAGCAACCGATCGAGAACGTTGTCCCAGGCGTCGGCCGTGGCATCGGCAAGGAAGGCGTCGAGATCGTCGGGCGTCGGCGGCAAGCCGGTCAAATCGAATGTCGCGCGGCGGAGCAGCGTCGCGCGATCGGCCGGCGGCATCGGCGAGAGCCCTGCTTGTTCCAGCCGAGCCGCGAGGAAACGATCGACCGGATTGCCCGCCCAGGCCGCGTTTTTCACTTCCGGCGGCGGGACTCGAACCAGCGGCTTGAACGCCCAATGGTCGCGG
>DATNEC010000487.1:0-4375 GCA_035606815.1 Pirellulales bacterium | reverse complement strand
GTTGAGCCGGAGGCAACAGAGGCAGCTTATCGCGAGGCGCTCCAACACTGCGCCAACAGCGCGGAGCTTATCGGCAACTTCGCCAACTTCCTGATGGAAGTACGGAAGAACTACGATGAAGCCGAAATCCTTTATCGCAAGGCCGTGGAACTCGACCCCAACGACGCGGACTACGCGGGCAATTTCGCCAACTTCCTGGCGGACGCGCGGAAGAACCACGATGAAGCCGAGACGCTTTACCGCAAAGCTCTTGAACTCGACCCCACCGACGCGTACAACACGGGCAATTTCGCCATTTTTCTGACGCGCGTGCGGAAGAACCACGATGAAGCCGAAATCCTTTACCGCAAGGCCGTGGAACTCGGCCCCAACGACGCGGACTACGCGGGCAATTTCGCCAACTTCCTGGCGGGCGTGCGGAAGAACCACGATGAAGCCGAGACGTTTTACCGCAAAGCCCTTGAACTCGACCCCAGCCATGCGATCCACACGGGCAATCTCGCCCTCTTTCTGACGGACGTGCGGAAGAACCACGATGAAGCCGAGACGCTTTACCGCAGAGCCCTGCAACTCGACCCCAGCCACGCGAACATCGCGGGCAATTTCGCTAGCTTCCTGACGGACGTGCGGAAGGACCACGATGAAGCCGAGACGCTTTACCGCAAAGCCCTTGAACTCGATCCCAGCCATGCGGGCCACACGGGCAATTTCGCCAACTTCCTGAAGAACGTGCGGAAGGACCACGATGAGGCCGAGACGCTTTACCGCAGGGCCCTTGAACTCGACCCCAGCCATGCGAACAACACGGGCAATTTCGCCAACTTCCTGACGAACGTGCGGAAGAACCACGATGAAGCCGAGACGCTTTATCGCAGGGCCCTTGAACTCGACCCCAGCCATGCGAACCACACGCGCAATTTCGCCAGCTTTCTGACGAATGTACGACAAAATCACGATGAAGCCGAAGTCCTTTATCGCAAGGCGCTGGAACTCGATCCGTCGGACGCAAAAAACGCCCAAGACCTAGCAGCTTTCCTTGCCACAATCAGGAAGCTCTATGCGGCGGCAGTAGAAACGCTAGAGCCCATCATGCGAAACGCTCCGGCGGATCCCTGTCTCCTAACGGCGGTTGCTGAATATCGGATCTGCGAGGGGCGACCGAACGATGCGATCGAAATCCTCGAGCGCGCGCGTCTGCTGATCCAAAGCGACGATCAACAAAACCTGTGCTTCGTCTTGCTCAACCTCGCCATCGTGCGGTATCTGTGCGGCGAATCGCCGGACGCGGAACTGGACGAGTTAACCCGATTGCTCCGCACGGATTTCCCGCGTAAGGATTCCGACATGGAGTTCGTCTTCGAAGCGATAGGCGATAAACTGCCGCCTCGAATCCGCGAAACGTTGCAAGCTTATGCGGCCGCTGTTGCAAATGCCGATCGGTCGGCTTCGCTTGGGGAAACGCTGACCCTTATCGAGAAAGAGTTCACCGACGATTCCGGTGGCAATGGCAAGCCTCCGCGGCGAAACCGCAGAACCAGGCGTTCTGGCGACGCGAAGATTCCCTAGCCAAACGAGCACGGCGTGCGCTCTGTCGCCCGGCGGCATATTACATGATGTCCGATTGTCTGACCGCCCCAACTTACGGGCTGCGGGAAACCGCGGCCGCTCGCAAGGCGTTTTATTTGCCTTTTCGCCCCTCCCAGGGTGTAATGGGAGTGGTAACCCTTTACACGGCCAGGGCGCACCCGAGCATGTCGAACGTGCCGTCCCGAATATCGCCCGAACTCGTCGAAACCGCAGCCGCCGGCGGCCGAGCGATGATCTATCGTTGGCCCCTTGTGCGCGCCTGCGCCTGCTCGATGGCCGGGCACGCGCTGGGCATTGTCGTGTTGGCAATGACGTTCACCGCGGCCAAGGACGGGCCTGCCGGCCTTTCGGGGCTTGTCGCCGGCGCGGCCGATCGCGCGGCCGCGGACTTGGAAGAACTCGACGCCCAGACGGTGGAACCGGCCGAAGCGATGAGCGGCTTCAGCCCGCAATTCAACGCGGCCGACGCCGTTTCGCAGCCCGTGCTGGAACTCGGCCAGGTGCAAGCCAGCCTGTCCCCAGACTTGCCGGGCGACGGCGGGCGGATGGGCCTGCTTGCGGCTGAAGTCGAAGGCGCCGCTCAGGCCGCCGATCGCCCGCTGGGCAATTCGGCGAATTTTTACGGCGTCGAGGCCGATGGCGCCGATTTCGTGTTCGTGGTTGATATGTCGGGCAGCATGAGCGGCAGCCGTTTCCGCCGGGCCAAGAACGAGGTGCGGCGCTCGATCGAGGCGCTGACTTCGACGCAGCGCTACTTCGTCATCTTTTTCAGCGACCACGCATGGCCCATGCCTGCCCGCGAAATGATCGAAGCGACGCCGGAAAACCTGAGCGGTACGCGGCGCTGGCTGAAACAAGCCGCCTGCCAAGGCGGCACGAACCCGCTGCCCGCCTTGCTCGACGCGATCGACCTCGATCCCGACGCCATCTTTTTGCTGTCCGACGGCAAGTTCGACCTGGAGACGGCGCTCGAAGTGACCGACGCCGAGACGTCTCCGCCGATTCCCATTCACACCATCGGCTTCGCCAGCCGCGAGGGCGAACCGATGCTGCGAGCCATTTCCAAGGCCACGGGCGGCACGTATCGGTTCGTGCGCTGAGTTCGCCCCCCAACCCCGGCCCTCTCCAAAGGGAGAGGGAGCGGGAGTTAACGCCGCCCGAAGGCGCAAGTCGTGCGGCGATTACTTCGCCCAATCGCCGGGAATGACTTCGTGTCCGGCCCTGGTGCCGAGGGCCTGAAAGATCAGGCTATCGCCGGTGTACGCTCCGCCGGCCCCGTCGCCGGAAACGCTAGGAAAGAACCGCACCGAGCCGTCGGCGAACACGAAGTACGAGCCGCCGACGTGCCGGCTCGAAAAGTCGTCGAGGCCGCCGTCCAGATCGCTCGTGGCATTGTTCAAATGGGTGTGCGCCAGGACCAACGCGGGGGCCTCGCCGAACCCGGCGCCGCCGGCCGGGCAGGGATTGTCTGGTCCTCGCAAACAAACCGCGCCGCTGATGGCGCCGGCCCAAATGCCCTGAGCGTTCGCCCAGGCCCGCTCGCCGACGAGAATCGTCGTGCTCGTGCCGTCGGTGATCTCGCCGAACCGAGTGCCGCTATTGCGATAAAAGATCCCCGTGCCCGTCGCGTCGGAAATGCTCGACTCGTCGCCGCCGATGCAGGCCGCATAGCTCGATGCGGCGGCCGGCGCTATCGGCGTGCCACTGTTATTGGAGACCGAAAACGGGGCGGCCGGCGCGCCGTCGGAAGGGCAGACAAAGACGGCCAGGCCCGTCTGAACGATCCTCGCGTTCTGAGGCGACTCGACCGGCAAGCTGAAATTGATGTTCGTCCGGGCCGCGTCCTGCTCCAGATAGCTCAGAATAAACGCGCCCCAACCCCAGCCCGCCTGCGTGTCGTTGGCCCCGTCAACATAAGGAACCGAAGCGCAATAGCCCGGCGGAAACGAGCGCATCACGTCGTGATAGTTTTGCGCGGCCAGCCCGATTTGCTTGAGATTGTTGCAACATTGGCTGCGGCGGGCGGCCTCGCGGGCGGCTTGGACGGCGGGCAACAACAACGCAACCAGCAACCCAATGATGGCAATCACGACGAGCAGTTCGACCAGCGTAAAGGCGCGGCGAAGCATGGGAACCTCCAGGGACGATAAAAAGTGCCACGAAACTCAATTGCGAGCGTGGCTGGCGGGACGGGTCCAAGGGGGGCCTGGCTGGCGGGCTCGTCTGATATGCGGCCTAAAATGAGACTGCGTATCATCAACGCTGCCGATTCTCACCCGAAGTGGCCCCCAAGTCAAGAGGCTGTTTGAATATTTATTGACACTAAGTCTCAATAGACATAAAATGGCCGGAGTTGGGGCGAACTCATTTACCGCCGGGCCAACTTAAGAAACGTCGTGACCTCCCCTCTTCAGCAACCCAATGCCGCTCTGGACGAATCGAGCCGGACCGACCTGCACGGCCAGACCGTTCGGATCGTCCGCTCCGAGGAATTGCTGCAAGGCCAGGCGGAAGTGCTGATCGCCCACGGCGCCGAGACCTATCGCTTGCGGCTCACCCGTAGCGGCAAGCTGATTCTGCAAAAGTGAGAGCCGGGCCAGGCGCGATTCGATCGCCGTCTCGCGCTACAAGTGAATGATCCCGCGTTGCAGAGCGATCGTCACCGCGTGGGTCCGATCGGTGGCGCCGAGTTTGGAAAGAATGCTTTGGACCTGCATCTTGACGGTGCCGCTGGCCGTCCCAAGCTGCTCGGAGATTTCCTTGTTCCCCAGCCCGCGGGCCACCAGCG
>DATNEC010000486.1:0-25880 GCA_035606815.1 Pirellulales bacterium | reverse complement strand
AGGGGACCAGCAACCCCTGGGGCGTGGCGTTCGACAACGAAGGCAGCGCCTTCATCAGCGCCTGCGTGATCGACCATCTTTGGCACCTGACCGAGACGGGCTATTACCACCGCCAGGGCGGCCCCTATCCGCCGTTCACCTGGAAGCTGGAATCGATTGTCAAGCACAAGCACCAGATGGCGGCCTACTGCGGCATTCACTTCTTCGATAGCGACGCCTACCCGCCCGAGTATCGCGAGAAGCTGTACATGGGCAACATCCACGGCAACTGCATCAACTCCGATGAACTGGCCCGCGACGGCTCGACGTATTTCGCCTCGCCGCGCGACGACTTTTTGACGGCCAACGACGCCTGGTTCATGCCGGTCGTGCAGAAGACCGGCCCCGACGGCTGCTTGTATGTGCTCGATTGGTACGACCGCTACCACTGCTATCAGGACGCCAACCGCGATCCGGCGGGCATCGACCGGCTCAAGGGACGGCTGTATCGCGTGCGATATCAAGATACGCCGCGGGCCGAGGCGTTCGATCTTTCGCAAGAGAGCGACGAGCGGCTGATCGAACGGCTGCGCAGCCCGAACGTGTTCTATCGCGATCTGGCCCAGCGGCTGCTTTGGGAGCGGCGGCGGCCAGAAACGATGACGCGACTGGAGCGACTCGTGCTCGACGAGGCGGAGCCTCGCAAAGCGCGAATGCACGCGCTCTGGGCCTTGATCGGCTGCGGCCCGCTCGATGCGGCGTTTCATGCCAAGTTGCTGTCGCATGCCGATCCGAGCTTTCGGGCCTGGGGCGCGCGAGCGGCGGGCAATCAACGCACGCTGGATGAGAAACTGCGCGGGCTGGCCCTCGCGCTCGTCGACGATCCCTCGCCCGACGTCGTGCTGCAAGCCGTGATCGCCGCCGGCAAGCTCGAAGGCGTCGATCCGTTGCCCCTCTGGGTGCGGGCGCTTGCCGGCTGCGGCGACGACAAGCTGATTCCGCACATCGTCTGGCAGAATCTGCACCCGCGATTGGAAGACCGCAGCGCACAATTCTTAACGATCGTGCGGAATTCGAAACTGTCGGAAGAACCAAACCTGGCCGCGATCATGCCCCGAGCGATCGAACGCATTTTGGGCGCGGCAAAGCTGGACGCCGGCGCCATTTCCACGCTGCTCGAGATGTTGAGCGAGGGCCCGAACGCCGATCCCGCGTTGGCCGGCCAGTGCCTCGCCGTTTTGGCCGGCAAGATTCAAACGCGCGAGATCGCCGGCGAGAAGCTCCAGCGGGTTCGCTCGAAGATCGAGCCGGCGCTCAAGAAAATTCTGGCCGGGCCGGCCGATGCGCCATTGCGCCTCGATGCGGCGCTGTTGGCCGCGACCTGGAAAGACGCCGCGGCGCTCGAGGCCGCGCGGCAAATCTTCGCTTCCCCTGGGCAGAGCGATCAGCGCCGGCTGCAAGCGCTCGGCGCCTTGGCTGCGGCGGGCGAAAGCGCCGTGTTGGAGGACGTCGGCCGCGTGCTTGCATCCGGCGCAACGAACTCGCTCGATTTGCGGCGCCGCACTCTTGATGCGCTGGGCCGGCTGGAAAGCCCGGAGGTCGGCCGGACCGTGCTCGACGCCTATCCGCGGTTGGAGGCCGAGTTGCAGCCGCAGGCGATCGAGCTGCTGACCGGCCGCGCCGAGTGGAGCAAGCAATTGCTGGCGGCGATCGCCCGCCAGCGGCTGCCGGCGAGCGCTTTGAATCTGAACCATGTCCGCAAGTTGCTGGCGAGCAAAGACCAGGAACTCATCAAGCAGGTGCAAGAGGCCTGGGGCACGCTGCGCACCGAGCGCAACCCGCAGCGCGAAGAAGTGATCGCGGGCATGCGCACGTTCTTGCGAAAGCATCCCGGCGATCCCCATGCGGGCCAGATTGCGTTCAAAAAAGTGTGCGGCCAATGCCACAAGATCTACGGCGAGGGGCAAGAGGTCGGTCCCGATATCACGGCGAACGGCCGCAGTTCGTTCGAGCAGTTGCTTTCCAACGTGTTCGATCCGAGCCTGGTGATCGGCGCCGCCTATCAGGCGCGGACGATCGTCACCGAGGACGGCCGGATCTTGACCGGGCTGGTGGCCGAAGACAACGAACAGCGCGTCGTCTTGAAAATTCAAGGCGGCAAGCTCGAAACGATCGCCCGCGGCGACATCGAGCAGATGGAAACCAGCAAGCTGTCGCTGATGCCCGAGGACTTGGAAAAGCAGCTCAAGCCGGAGGAAATCGCCGATCTATTCGCATTCATCACGCTCGACAAACCTCCCGGCGACCCCTCGGCGCGGCAACTGCCGGGCGTCCGCGTGCCGCCGCCGCGCGAAACGACCCAGCCGGCGGAATTCAACGACGTGGTCGGCGAGATCGCCGCGGGCTTTACGACCGGCGGGTCGGGCGAAGGGGGCGTGGCGATCTTGGCCGAACACTATGGGCGCCCCGGCGTATTGCGGACGCACCCGATCGATCGGAACAAGCCGTGCGTGCTGCGCACGACGCTGGATATTCCGGCCGGCAAGCAAACGCTGCTGCTGCTCGACGTCTCGCACCACCCGCAGGGCGATTGGCGCCTCGTCATCAACGCCAACGGCAAACCGCTGCATCAGTCTCTGGTGGCGGCCCAAACCGCCCAAGACGGCTGGGCAGAGATTGCCATCGATCTATCTTCCTTTGCCGGCAAGAAAGTCGAGTTGGAACTCTTGAACCAGGCCAATGGGTGGTCGTGGGAGTTCGGCTACTGGGGGCGGATCGAAATCGTTTCGCAGTAGCGGCCGTTGATGCGTTGAAGGGCATGCTGGTAGTGTCCCAAGAGTGAAGTGGTCATGCTAAAACAGCCACGAACAGCTCATCGAACGTCCAGGGATGGTCGGCCAATCCGTTCATCATGGCCGCAGTCGAGCGGCGCTTGCCGCTCTTTCCAGGCTTCCGGGTCCGCCAGCAATAATTGTAGTAAACCGCGAACATGGCGAACGCGGCTTCCAGGTTTTCGAGTTTCTTTGAAAAGCAGTACGTCAGCCGGTTCAGCCGCTTCAGGAATAGGCGTTGGGTGCCGTTCAGCCGCTCAACATGGCTGGTGCATATCGTGCGCTCTTCGCC
The DNA here is from genome assembly GCA_035606815.1 of Pirellulales bacterium. Lineage (GTDB taxonomy): Bacteria > Planctomycetota > Planctomycetia > Pirellulales > JAICIG01 > JAICIG01. The sequence goes on along the minus strand of DATNEC010000486.1, from coordinate 22,778 downwards.
CTTGCCTATCCCACGGCGCCCAGTGCGCTTCGTGCCGACCATCTCGCTCGGCGTGTAGATGATGCTGGCGTTGCGGTACTCTTTGATGATCGTGCCGAACTTCGCGTAAGGCCCGAACGCCAAATCGCACGCCTCGGGATATGCCGCGAAGCCGTCGGTCGAAATCTGAATCGTCTTTAAGTAGGTTCCGGCCGCGAAGGCGTGCGCGTCGCTGGCGTGCGGATTGGGACGAACGAGCCGCCCGGCCACGTCCAGCATGAACCGCCGGGCATTGTCGGCCGATCGCTTGCCGACGCGGAAGCTTGGCATCAGCTTGGTTTGCTGGTCGATGCAGGTCCACAGGTAAATATCGCCCTGGTCGTGGCGCTCTTCGCGCTCCGTAGTCGAGAGGCGGCTCTGCTTTTTGAAAACATAGGTCCATTGCTCGTCGAATTGGAGATGCGTCAACGTCAGGCCGCGCATCCGGTCATCGAGAAACCGCTGGCATGCGTTGCCGAAGTGAACGAGCAAACGGCAAATCGTGTCGCGGTGCATCCCGGTTAGCCGCTCTGCCGAACGAATCGACGAGCCTTCCGCGAGCAAGTGAAGCACTCGCTTGGCCTCTTCAATGGGCACTCGCATATCGCCCAGCGGCTTGTGGCGTGGCTCGGTAAAACGCTTGCCGCAGGCGGTGCATTTGTAGACCTGATTCCCGTTTCGGTCCCTGCCAAACTTCTGGCGGCTTGCGTGGGCACAAGCAATCATCATAGCGCCGTTTCCCTAGTTAGGGCCGGTCGCTAAAATGCGTTTGCTTAGGACGGTTCGGCGACCAGCCGGATTGTTTTGCCCCGAAGTAGCCTTGGCGGGCCGCTTCGGGGTTTTTCGTCTCGATTTATTGTATATACTTTTAGTGGCAAATCAAGGGGCTTGGCAAAATATTTTCGGTATATACAATCAAGGCATGGAAAAAGAACGCGGGCGACCGCCCAAGCCACCCAACGAAAAACGAGCGATCCTCTTTCCGATTCGCGTAAACGAGGCGGAGCTAGAAGCGATCCGGCGCGCTGGCGGCGAGAAGCCGTCAACATGGGCGCGCGAAACGCTGATTAGAGCCGCCAAGCGGAAGTCTTAGCGGAGAGAGGGGGAATCGAACCCTGCGCGCAAGGCGCTCCTAGCACGGTTTATAAAGCCGCTGCGCCGCCAAGGCGCGGACCGCTCTCCAATTCCGGTTTGCGGCATTGCGTCTATGGCGACTGCTAACGAAATGACATTCAAGGGCAGCAGAGGTTCGGTGCTAAAGCGATGGAATTACGATCATAAGATTTTCTGAGAGCAAGTCAGCGATGTCGAAGCTGGTGTATTCTCGCCAACCCATGCAGACATCGAGACCGCAATGGCATCGCACGCAAATAGACTTCTCGGGAAGCTCTCCAAATCGCTTTACTGACTTGTTGATAAACTGATCCATCGTCAACCAACCGGAATTGGAATCATGGGCATCGGAAAGCGTGTCTCGGAAGCGTTCGCCAAGATGATTGAGAACGACCCTGAACAGGCTCTTATTCAAATATGCGCCCCCATCGAAGAAACGTCCCAACTCGAAGGCCGTCCTGGTGGGAAAAAAAGCTACAAAGCATTCCTGTCTGATAACATTGGCATTATCTGTGGATTCGGACTCGGCCGCATGCTTGCTGGTCTCAAGATCTCTTACGCCCACCCCGAAATAGAAGCCTCTCCCGATGGCACTTGCAGCCTCGAACAGATCGCCTACCATATATTTCGCTGCGGAGTTTATCACCGTTCCGGCCTGCCCGGCAGTATTCAATTCACAGATAACCGAATTGGTCCTGGCGAGGGAGGAATCCTCGAAATTCCGAAGCACATAGTTACCGGACTCATTATGTCGGTCGTCGCATCCCCCGTAAATTCTAGGGAAATCTGCACGCCCGGCAGGTTTGTGCAGATTAACGGCCAGGAATTCCACGTTAACGAGTGGTGGGGAAAGGCCGACGAGCTCCGAAAGCAACTGGGGATCGCAATTGGTGGACGGCCGACCAGCATCGACGGCACTGCCTGACCCTGACGTTCCGACAGTGCCAAAATCCACCGTAACTAAGTGGGAGATGCTGGCCACGTCGCCTTTGGACGGGCAGGCCATCGCGTCCCACGTCATGATAGACCCCCAGCAACCATCGGTTCGACTTGCCTTGACTTTGACCATCGCAACCTCGGGCTTGACATCAGCTTTCATCGTCCACCACCCGTTCTAGTGCCACTGCACTGTTGGGACACCTCCGGCATGCTGGTTGGCTTGACACAACCATCGCCCGCCGATAACTTTACAGGATTGCAGACTCCGCGATTCGCATAGGCGGCCTCACACTGATGGCAGGCGTGGTCCTCGAGCAGCTATCGAGGGTTTATCCTGGCGGCGTGAAGGCGGTCAGCGAAATCGACCTGGAGGTGCGAGACCGCGAGTTCTTGGTCTTGGTCGGGCCCAGCGGCTGCGGAAAAACGACGACGTTGCGGATGATCGCGGGCCTGGAGCCGATTTCGGCGGGCCGGATTCGCATCGGAGGCGAAATCGTCAACGGCGTGGCGCCTCAGTTCCGGAACGTCGCCATGGTGTTCCAGGGTCAGGCATTGTACCCGCATTGGACGGTGTACAAGAATCTGGCGTTTGGCTTGGAATTGCGCGGGCGGACGGGCTGGCTGAGGCGAGTGGGACGTCGGTTGGCCGGCCGAGGGCCGCTGGCGAGTTGGCGTCGGGACGAGATCGACGAGCGGGTGCGACACGTAGCGGCGCGCCTGGGAGTCGAGGGCCTGCTGGATCGGCTGCCGGCCGAGCTTTCGGGCGGCGAACGGCAGCGAGTGGCCTTGGGCCGTGCGTTGGTGCGTCAGCCCGCGGTGTTCCTGTTCGACGAGCCGCTCTCGAACTTGGACGCACAGTTGCGGGCGGAGATGCGGCGCGAATTGAAGAAGCTCGGACGGCAGTTGGAAACGACGATTATTTACGTGACCCACGATCAGGTCGAGGCGCTGACTTTGGGCGACCGAATCGTGGTGCTGGATCGCGGCCGGATTCAGCAGATCGGAACGCCGCACGAGGTCTACGACCGACCGGCGAACCGTTTCGTGGCGGGGTTCATCGGCATGCCGCCGATGAACTTGATTGAAGGGAGTTGGGGCCGCGACGGCTCAGGCAACGGCGCAAAGGAGGGCAGTTCGCGTTTTACGGGGGGCGGGTGGTCGGCGTGCGTCGAGCGGAGCGCGGTTGAAAAGGGTGGCGGCGAAAAGCTTCTCGATCAGCAGGGCGATGGAAAGCCGGTCGTGTGGGGGCTGCGGCCCGAGCATATTCGATTGATGAAGGGAGAGGAGGGCGCCGCGACATTGGCGATGGGCTGCACCGCGGCGGCCATAGTGACTGCCGTGGAAGTGTTGGGCGACGCGATGACGATCGAACTTCGGCCGGCCCAGGCCGAAGATTCGCAGCAGCAGCCGCTGCTATGCAAGACGGGTGCGGCGGGGAGCTTGAGTCCAGGAGATTGGGTCCGAGTTTGGTTTGATATGCGGCGGGCGCATTGGTTCGATGCCCAAACGGGCAAGAACTTATGCGGTCCGGGGGGTGTCCGAGGGTAACCGGCCTTTCGTGCCCGCACTTCCGAGTTGGCGCCTTGCCGTGCCGGCCGCATGTGGGTTAGGTTGGTTACCGTTTTTCGTTTTAATGAGGAGCGAATCGAAGGGGCGCAAAACAGGAGTGTCCGCCGCCATATGAGCATTCCGGCCGCAGGGCCGTTGTCGACGGTTCTACCGCAGGGCCGCCGTCGAGGAAGCTGACCGAACAATTTGACAATCTGAACCGCGAGCGCCACGGGCGACGAAAGAGTCAAGGCTTATGAATCCGAGCGAACTGCTGCGAATCATCGATACGATTCATCGCGATAAGAACATCGAGAAAGAGGTCGTGTTCCAGGCCATCGAGGCGGCGCTGGTTTCCGCGGCCAAGAAGCAATACGGCGAGGACCAGGAAATCGTGGTCGCGATCGATCGCGCCGACGGTTCGATCTCCGGCACGCACAACGGCGCCCCGCTCGACGAAGGCGAGACGCTGGGCCGAATCGTCGCTCAAACCGCCAAGCAGGTCATCATTCAGAAAGTCCGCGAGGCCGAGCGCGACGCGCTGTACGACGAATACGACAAGGAAAAGGGCCAACTCGTCACGGGGGTCGTGCAGCGCTACGAGGGCGGGGCCGCCACGGTCGCCTTGCAGAACTGCGAAGCCATTCTGCCGCGCAGCGAGCAGATCCCCGGCGAGACGCACCACGCCAACGAGCGCGTGAGGGCCACGGTCTTCGAAGTCAAGAAGGCCGGCAGCCGCGTCAAGGTGATCCTCAGCCGCACGCGGCCGGCGCTGGTGGGCCGGCTGTTCGAGCAGGAGATTCCCGAGATCGCCGACGGCGTGATTCAAATCCGCGCCATGGCGCGCGAGCCGGGCTATCGCAGCAAAGTGGCCGTCAGCAGCACCGATCAGCGCGTCGATTGCGTGGGCGCCTGCGTCGGGGTGCGCGGCAACCGGATCAAGAACATCGTCGACGAGTTGGCGGGCGAGCGCATCGATATCGTCCGCTGGAACGACGACATGCAGGTCTTGATTCCCAACGCCTTGCAGCCGGCGGAGGTCGAGGAAGTCATCCTCTGCTCGATGCTCGGCCGGGCGATCGTGCTGGTGCGCGAAGACCAGCTTTCGCTGGCCATCGGGCGCCGCGGTCAAAATGTGCGTCTGGCCAGCAAGCTCTGCGGCTGGGACATCGAGATCATGACGCGCGAGGAACTCGACGAGCAAATCGAGCGGGCGGTGGCCGGCTTCAGCGCCCTGGAAGGGGTGGACGAAAACCTCAGCGAGAAGCTGGTAGGAGAAGGGTTTTTGTCATACGATGATCTATCGGTCATCGAGCCCGACGCCCTGATGGAGATGGGCGAGTTGACGATGGAGCAGGTCGACCAGATCGTCGCCCAGGCCGAGGTCAAGGCCGAGGAAGCCGAAGCCGCCGCCAGCGAGGCCCGTCGCCGACAGCGCGAACAAGAGCGCATCGACGCGGCCACCGCGGCGATCGAGGCCCAGGAACGCGCGGCGCAAGCCGCGGCCGGCGGCCCCGAGCAGGCGCAGGAAGAAACCGCCGGCGAGGCGATCGCCGGGCACGAGCCGATGAGCGGTGATTCATCGACCAGCGCTCCATCAAACGGCGGTTCCTTGGACGGGGGTGCGTCGGACGGCGATGGCCAAGGCGTCTCGGCGCCCGACGAGGCCGGTTGAGCGGCGGCTTGGCGAAATCCTTGGGGCGGCAGAATCCTTGGGGCGGCAGAATCCTTGGGGCGGCTGAATCCTTGGGGCGGCTGAATCCTTGGGGCGGCCGAGGGGCGAAACAGGGAGATTGCGGTTATGAACTAATGGCGCCAGATGACGGCGTCACGGAGCGAAGAGCTTCCGCGACGCGCTGAGGGAGATTTCAAACTTGCCTGCACGGATCTATTCGTTAGCTAAAGAATTGAAGTTGGACAGCAAGGTGCTGGTCGACCTGTGCGCCAAAGCTGGCGTCGGCGGCAAGGGTTCGGCGCTGGCCAGCCTGACCGACGAAGAAGTCGTCCGGATCAAGGCCTATGTGAGCGGCGGCGGCTCGAAGCCGGGCAAAGAGGCGGCCCCCGCAAGGCCCGCGTCGGCTCCCGCCGTGGCCGTGGCCGAATCGGGTTCGTTGCGGCGCAGCGACTATATTCCGCCGACGGGAACCTTGCCGGGCGGCCGGCCGCCTGTGATTGGCGCCAAGCCGCCGTCTCTGGCTCCCGAAGCGCCCAAACGTCCGGCCGCCGAAGGGCAGAAGCCGCCCTTGCGCGTGGGGCCGGCCATTCGCGTGGCCCCGCTGCCGACCGTGCAGCAACCGGTCGCTCCTCCCAAGGCGGACGAGCCGGCGCCGCAGAAGCCCGATATCAAGCTTCCGCCGGATGCCATTCGGGCCAGCAAGGCCGGCAGCGCCACGCCGCTGCAATCGCACATCAAGAAGCAGGAACTGAAGCGCAAGGCCGAAGCGGCAGGCGGCGCCAAGCCCGCCGGCGCCGGCCGGCCCTCGGGTCCGGGGCGGCCCGGCGGTCCCTCGGTTCCTCCGCCGATTTCCGAGAGCGATCGCCGCGATCGCAGCCGCCGCGGCAAGGCGCCCGCGACCGCAGCCGGCAAAAGCGACGCTACGATGGGCACCCGCGAAGATCGCCAACGCAACCGCAAACGCACGGGCGGCGGCCCCGATCGTCCCGCGCGCGTGGGACCGGGGGGCGAAGAAGAACGTCCCTTGCGGCGCCCGCGGCCCCGGCAAAAGAAATCGGGGGTCAACACGGCCGCGCCGCGCAAAGGGCACGTCGTGATCCAGTTGCCGTGCAACGTGCGCAGCTTTTCCGCGTCGATCGGCATTCCCGTGCCCAAGGTGCTGTCGAAGTTGCTTGGCCTGGGGATGATGTCGGGCGTCACGGCCGATCTGAACGCGGAAACCATTGAGTTGCTGGCCGCCGAATTCGGCGCCGAAGTGGAAGTCCGCCATGCCTTCGACTTGGAGAACCAATTGCTGGCTTCGATCGAAGGGCAGCAGGACGCCCCCGAGCAACTCCAGCCGCGGCCCCCGGTCGTCACGTTCCTGGGCCACGTCGATCACGGCAAAACGTCGCTCTTGGACAAGATCATCGGCATCGACGTCGCCAGCGGCGAAAGCGGCGGCATTACCCAGCACATCCGGGCCTACCGCATCGAGCGCGAAGGCCGGCCGATCGCCTTCGTCGACACGCCCGGCCACGAGGCGTTCACCGAAATGCGGGCTCGCGGCGCCAACGTCACGGACATCGCCGTGCTCGTGGTGGCGGCCGACGACGGCGTGATGCCGCAAACCGAAGAAGCCATCAGCCACGCCCGCGCCGCGGGAGTGCCGATCGTCGTGGCGCTGAACAAAATCGACCTGCCGGGCATCAACATCGACCGGATCATGCAGCAATTGGCCGCCAACGAGTTGCTGCCCACCGAATGGGGCGGCGAGACGGAACTCGTCAAGTGCAGCGCCCTGACCGGCCAAGGCATCGACGACTTGCTGGAGACCTTGTTGACGATCGCCGAATTGCACGATTACAAAGCCAACCCCCACCGTCACGGTCGCGGAACCTGCCTGGAAGCCGAGGTCCACGAGGGACGCGGCGTGGTCGCCAAGCTGCTGGTGCAGAACGGCACGCTCAAGGTAGGCGACGTGGTCGTCTGCGGATCGAGCTACGGCCGCGTCAAGGCGATGTACGACACGCTCAAGCCGCGCGAGACTTACGAGCAAGTCGGGCCTTCGACTCCGGTGAACGTCACGGGCCTCGACCAGGCGCCGGGCGCCGGCGAGCATTTTTACGTGCTGGAGGATATCGGCCAGGCCCGCGACATCGCCGAAAAGCGGAGCACGCTGTCGCGGCGGGTCGCCCTGAGCGGCCAATGGTCGCACGTCACGCTCGAAACGCTGCACGAGCGCCTGGCGGCGACGAGGTGCAAACCTTGAACCTGATTCTGCGGGCCGACACCCAAGGTTCGATCGAAGCGATTCTGAAGGAGTTCACCAAGCTCCAGCATCCCGAGGTGCAGATCAAGGTTCTGCAAAAGACCGTCGGCGGCATTACCGAGGCCGACGTGCATCTGGCCGACGCTTCCGACGCGGTGATCATCGGCTTCAACGTCGTGCCCGACGAAGGCGCCCGTAGCTTGGCCGACCAGCGCGGCGTGCAGATTCGCCGCTACGAGATCATCTATCAGGTGACCGACGATTTGAAGCTGGCCTTGGAAGGCATGCTGAAGCCGGAAAAGCGCGACGTCGAACTGGGCCGGGCGCTCGTCCAGCGGACGTTCGCAATCAGCCGCCTGGGCGTGATCGCGGGCTGCCGCGTTTTGGCCGGAACGATCGAGCGCAACTGTCGCGTGCGCGTGATCCGCGAAAACCGCATCTTGGGCGACTACCCCTTGGAGTCGTTGAAGCGGGAAAAAGACGACGCTCGAGAGGTCCGCGAAGGTTTCGAGTGCGGCATGAAGCTGCGCAGTTTCAATGACCTGAAGGAAGGCGACGTTCTGGAGGCCTACAAGGTGGAAGAAGTCGCCCGCACGCTCTAGCTTATGCCTTCACGCCGCGTTCTCAAAGCCGCCGCAGCCGTTCGCGAGGTGGTCAGCATGGCCATCTTGACGGATCTGAACGACCCGCGCGTCGAACACGTGACGGTGACCCGCGTCGAGATGGCCCCCGACATGCGGCAGGCCAAGGTGCATGTGTCGATCATGGGCGACGAGACGAAGCAGCGGCTGGGCCTGGCCGGCTTGAAAAGCGCCGCCGGCTATCTGCAGTCGAAGGTGGCCAAAGGCATCGACACGCGTTACACTCCGAAACTTGAATTCGTCCTGGACCAAGGCGTCAAACGCTCGATCCAAATCGCCGAAATCCTCGGACGAGTGCTGCCCAAAGACCCCGCGGAAACCCCCGCCGACTATGGACTTTCCGGCGATGAGCCGCCCGACGGTCTTCCGGCCGACGCCGATGATTTCCCCGACGACGCACTGTCCGAAGACGAGCACGAATAAACGACTAAAGCTGAGATTGGCATGGCACATCCGAACCGCATGGCCCTCTTGACCAAGATGCACAAGGTGCTGAAAAAGCACTACAAGCCCGTGCCGATTCCCGAGCGCACGGTCTTGGAGCACCTGCTCTATGCGTGCTGTCTGGAAAACGCCCACTACGAACAGGCGGACAAGGCGTTTGCAGCGGTTTCGACGTCGTTTTTCGATTGGAACGAAGTCCGCGTGAGCACGGTCAAGGAACTGGCCGAGGTGATGAATATGCTGCCCGAGGCGCAATCGTCGGCGGCCAACCTGAAGCGCGCCCTGCAAGGCGTTTTCGAATCGACGTACTCCTTTGATTTGGAGCTTTTGAAAAAGCAAAACCTGGGGCAAGCGCAGCAGCGACTGAAGAAATTGGAAGGCACGACCCCGTTTACGATCTCCTATCTCACGCAAGCCACGCTGGGCGGCCACTCCATTCCGGTCGATCGGGGATTGATGCAGGCTTTTGTCATCTTGGGTTTGGCAGGCGGGGCCGACCGGTCGGCCGGCGTCGTGCCCGGCTTGGAACGGGCGATTCCCAAAAACAAGGGAGTCGAATTCGCTTCCTTGGCGCATCAATTGTCCGCCGACCTGATCGCAAACCCTTACTCTCCCAGCCTGCACAAAGTCTTGTTGGAGATCGCCCCCGACGCCAAGGACCAATTGCCCAAGCGGCCGGTGAAAGGCGTCAAGCCCAAAGTTTCCGAGCCGTCTTCGGCGCCGGCGGGCGCCGGCAAAGAGACCAAGGCCAAGGCCGCCGAGACCGACGGCGCGGCGAAAGGGCTGGCCGCAAAAAAAACGCCGGCGCCGCCCGACAAAAAGGCCGGCCCGCCCAAAAGGCCCCCCGCCCCCGAGCGGGCCGCCGCCAAGAAGCCGGCCGACAAAAAGAAATCGGCGGCGGGAATCTCCAAGCGCAAGCCGCGCTAAGGCCGACCGGTAGGTCGGCGGCGGAGGCCGCTAGTTCAAATGGCTCCTCGGCGGAAGAACCGTTAGAATAGGCCATTGGCACGCAGCTTGTCGAATGCTGATCGGAGGTTTATCGTGCGAGTCGCATCGCCGAAGCATTGCTTGACGCTCGCCGCGATCGCCTGGTTATCGGTCGCGGCGGCGCCGCCCGCCATTGCGCGAACGCCCGAGAGCAGTCCTGCCGCCTCGGAGGATGCGCCGCCAGGCGCCGCTTCGCCGGACGGCAAGCAAGAGTCGCCGAAGAAGTCGATTGAACTCGACGAGGCGCCCGAACCGTTTACGCCCGAACGGCCGGCCACCGAACTGGACCGCCAGCGGGTCGAAGCGCTCAGCCTGTTCGCCGCCGGGCGAATGAAGGAGCAGCACGAAGACTTTGCCGCAGCGCTGCGGCTTTACCAGCGAGCGTTGCGGCACGATCCTCGGTCGTTGCCTGCGTTGCGGCAGGTCGTGGCGATGGCGTTCAAGCTCGATCGCGTCGACGAGGCCTTTCGCTACGCTCTGAAGACCGTCGAAATCGATCCTTCCGATGCGTCGATGTTGAAGCAGCTTGCTGCGCTGTTGAGCGCTCGCGGCGAGTACGAACAGGCCCTGAAGCTGGTCCTGCAGGCCATGTCTCTGCAAACCGACAAGAAATCGGCCGGCTACGTGCTGTTGGCGATGGAGAGCGGGCGACTCTATTATCTGACCGAGCGCCCCCGCGAAGCGGCCGATGCTTTCTCCGTGGTGATGTCCGCGCTCGACCACGGCGCCGAGTATGGGCTCGACGCCCGCTTGCAGAAAAGGCTGCTTGAGGGCCGCGGGCCCGACGGGAAGAGTTTGACGACCGCCGATCGCACCTACGAAATGTTCGCGGAAGTGTTTTTGGCGGCCGACCGGCCCGACGCGGCGCAGGCCGCCTTCGAGAAGGCCAACGCCGCCAGGCCCGATCCGGCCGTGCATGCGTATCGCCTGGCGCGCGTCGAAGCCCAGCGCAAGCAAACCGCCGCGGCGCTCGAATCGCTCGAAAAATACTTCGCCGCGCACGACGCCAGCCAAGGCACGGCCCCCTACGAACTGCTGGGCAAGCTGCTCGCGGATTCCGAGCGCACGGACGAGTTGCTTCCGCGTTTGGAACGGCTTCGCGCCGCCGATCCGCAAAACTCGCCGCTGAGGTACCACCTGGCGGAGCAATATCGCGCCGCCAAGCAATTCGACAAGGCCGAACCGCTTTACGTCGAGGCCGCCGCCGAACCGCCGACCGAGGGCGCCCATCAAGCTGCCGCCTATCAAGGACTCGCCGCCATCTATAGCGAGACGCGACGCGACGATTCGCTTCTGGAGTTGTTGGGCGAGATCGTGGACAAGACCGGCGGGCTCGAGGCCTTGGGTGAGGCGGGCAAGCAATCGGTCGCTGGCGGAGACGTGCCGGCTCGGCTGGCCGCCGCCGCTCGCAAAGCGCGTCAAGCAGATCCCAACTCGCTCGGTTATGGGGCCTGCGTGGCCGTTGCGCTGTTGGCCTTGGAAGACAAACGCTTCGACGCGGCCGACGAGTTTTTCAATGCGGCGCTGAAAGTTCATCGCGACAGCGCCAAGGGATTGTTACAAACCTGGGGCATCGGACTGTTGCTGTCGGACCGTTTCGAAGAGGCCGCGAAGGTCTTCCAGCGCGGCATCGACGAGCGGGTCTTGCCAGCCGACGATCCGACGTTCCACTACTTCTTGTCCTCCGCCTATGCCATGGCGGAAAAGCACGACGAGGCCCTGGCCGCGGCGAAGCACGCCGCCGTGCTGAACGACAAGTCGATTCAGATCGCGGCCCGCGTGCCCTGGGTTTTGTACCACTCCAAGCGCTACGACGAGGCGGCCCGCGCCTATCGCGAGTTGATCGCTCGCTTCGATTCCGAGCGGTCCGACGCCGTCCGCAAGGAACTCAAGACCGCGCGGCTGGTGCTATCGAACATCGCGGTGATCCAGAACGACGTGCCGCAGGCCGAAGAGTGGCTCGAAGAGGTGCTCGACGAGTACCCGGACGATGTTTCGGCCAAAAACGACCTCGGCTATCTGTGGGCCGACCAGGGCAAGAACCTGGTGCGCGCGTGGGAGATGGCTCGCGACGCCGTGGCCGCCGAACCGGAGAACGCCGCCTATCGCGACAGCCTCGGCTGGGCGCTGTTCAAGCTCGGCCGCTACGACGAGGCGCTGGTCGAGCTGAAGAAAGCGGTCGATATCGGCGAGCCTGACGGCGTGATCTTGGAACACCTGGGCGACGCTTACAAGGCTGCCGGACAAGTCCCGCTGGCGCGAGAAGCCTGGCAGCGGGCGCTGGCGCACTTCGAAAAGCACGACGAGGCCGAGAAGGCCGGGCGCGCCCGGGAGAAGCTGGCGGCCGACCAATAGCAAAAAGGAGCATGGAGCATCGATGGCAGGTCATTCCCACTGGGCCAATATCTCGCGCAAGAAGGCCCTGATCGACAATAAACGCGGCAAGCTGTGGAGCAAGCTCTCCAAGTACATCATTGTGGCCGCCAAGATGGGCGGCGGCGACCCCGACGCCAATCTGCGGCTGCGGTATGCGATCGACGCCGCCAAGGCCGTCAGCATGCCGAAGGACAATATCAACCGGGCCATCAAAAAGGGGACCGGCGAGCTCGCTGGCGGCAACCTGGACGAAGTCTTGTACGAAGGCTACGGGCCGGGCGGGGTCGCCGTGTTGTGCGAGATTCTGACCGACAACCGCAACCGCACGGCCGGCGAAATTCGCAAGGTCTTCGAGTTGGCCGGCGGCAAGCTCGGCGAGACGGGCTGCGTCAACTGGATGTTCGAGCGCAAAGGAGTCTTTGACATTCCAGCCTCGCAGATCGACGAAGAGGCGCTGCTCGAATTGGCCCTCGAAGCCGGCGCCGACGACGTCAAACGGATCGGCGACAGCTTCGAAGTCACCTGCGACCCGGCCATCTACCAGCAGGTTTCCGAGACGCTCTCCCAGCGCGGCTTGCAGCCCGAGAACAGCCAGATCAGCCGGATTCCGACGAACACCGTCGATCTCGACGCCGAAGCCGGCCGCAACGTGCTGAAGCTGGTGGAAAAGCTGGACGATCACGACGACGTGCAAAGCGTCGTCGCCAACTTCAATATTCCCGACGAAGCGATGGCCGAAATCGCCGCGGGGTAGGAGCATCGTCCATCCACTTGCTCATCACGGCGGTCGTGCTGGTCACGACTTACAGCCTGGTCGGTCTCGTCGCCGTCTGGGGCGGCTTGGGCCGGGGGCATTGGTTCTTGCGCGTCGCGGCCGTATTGCTCTTCTTGTCGGTCTGGCTCGCCGCGCCCGATTACCGCTTCTGGGTTGCGTTCCTGGTCCAATCGGCGATCGTGCTCGTTACGTTGCTGGGCCTCAACAGCATCAGGGCGCCCGCCGCACCGGCGCCCGATGCGGCCTCGCCGAGCGCGCCGCGCGGTCGAGTGCGACCCAAGTTTTCGCTGAGCGACTTGTTTCTGGTGATGGCGGCGGCCGGCGTGGCGCTGGCCATTCTGGCCCGCGTGTCGACGAGCATGCGTTCCCAGTGGTTGGCGGCCGTCGTTCACGGCGTCGTATTCGGCGCCCTGACGCTGACGGCCGTCGGGGCCGCTGATCGCGGGCGCCGGGCGTGGCTGCGCATCGCGACGCTGTTGGTCATTTTTCCGGCTTCGCTAATGGGCGGCTGGCTTTGGCTGGCGCGATCGGCGCGAGGTGTTTTGGGCCGCGTCGCGACCGTGGCGATCTTGCTGCTGATTTGCGCGCCGCCCGCGGCATTTTATTATTGGCTGGTATCGCCTCGCTTCATCGTCCTGGCGGCGCCGCCGGCAGACAATGGAATGGACGATCTGCTGAGCGCAGCGAAAATGGTCAGCAATCCGGCAGTCAACGTCGATGCGCTTTCCGGCGCAGCGTTGCGGGCATACCTGGAGCGCGACCGCGCGGCCCTCAAGCTAGCTCGCGCCGGGCTGGCGCGGAGTTGCCAAATGCGGCTGCCCGCCGATGACTCGGCTTTTCGCCAAACCAATCTGGACCGCTCCACGATGCTGAGACAATTGGGGCGCGTTTTTGTCGCGGAGGGTCGCCTTCAGCGCGAGGCCGGGCGTCCAGAGGAAGCGGCGCATTGCTGTTTCGATGCGGTGCAACTCGGCGAAGCCATGATGCACGGCGGCACGATGCTCGATGCGGTGGTCGGCGTGGCGATCCAAGGAAGAAGCTTAGAGGAATTGGGAGGACTGCTGCCGCGGCTTGACGCCGCCGCTTGTCAGAACCTTGGCGCGCGCCTGGCGGAACTCGACGCGCCGGAAAACACTTTCGATCAGATCGGGGCGCGCGAGTCGCAGTACATCAAGAAGACGACCCCGTGGGGCATACGTTGGACGTTGCTCCAAATGCCCCAATTGTGGGAACAATCCCGGCAGGCATCGGCGAACTCGTTCGATCGCGGCCGCGCGCGGTTGCGGCTGTTCCGTTGTCATCTCGCGCTGCGGCGGTTCTTTCTGGCCGAAGGGGCGTATCCTGAATCGCTGGGCGAAGTTGCTCCGCGCTTTCTTGTCGAATTGCCGCTCGATCCTTGTAGCGGCCGAAGCCTCGTCTATCGCAAGCTTCCCGTCGGCTATCAACTTTACAGCGTCGGCTGCGACGGCAGGGACGACGGAGGACGGCCGGCGCCTTCAGCGTCGCCCCAATCGGCTCCTGGCGATATCGTGCTCGACGTCGGGCTGGCGCTTGGCGACGAGCCTCTGCAAATGGAGCACGTCGAACCGAAACCGTAGGACGGACCTCCGGTCCGTCACTCGTATCTTGCTCTCGTCAAACCGGCAGACGATCATTGCCGCCGCTGACGGACTGGAAGTCCGTCCTACGACATCCGCGAACCGCCTCACGCCGGCGCTTTGTGCTGCGGCAAGAGCTTGCCGATCTCTCCGGCTTCCAACAGGGATTGCGCCCGTTCGACCTCGCGATAATAGTCGCGCCGCCCGAGCAATTGGGCCGCCTCTTCGTCGATCACGGCGATCACGTCGCGGTGCAGTTGCAATGCCGAGGCGGTGACCTGCGCCGTCACGGGGCCTTCGATCGTCGCTTGGATGGCCCCGGCTTTGGCCTGCCCGCAGGCCAACAGCAGACATTGACGCGATTCGAGGATCGTGCCGACGCCCATCGTGATCGCCAGCCGCGGGACTTCCTCCAGGCCGCCGAAAAACCGAGCGTTGTCGCGAAGGGTTTCCGCGGTCAGCGATTTCAAGCGCGTGCGACTCCCGAGCGACGAACCCGGCTCGTTGAAGGCGATGTGGCCGTCGCTGCCGATGCCCAGGATTTGCAGGTCGATGCCCCCTTCTTCCTCGATCGCCTTTTCGTACTGTTCGCAATGGGCCTCGAAATCGAGCGCGCGGCCGTCGGGCACGTGCGTGTTGCGCCCGTCGATATTGACGTGGCCGAACAGGTGCTGCTGCATGAAGTAGCGGTAACTCTGCGGGTGGGTCGGCCCCAAGCCGACGTATTCGTCCAAGTTGAAGGTCACGATCCGCGAGAAGTCGAGCCCCTCGTCGCGGTGCATGCGAATCAGTTCCTGGTAGGTTCCCAAGGGCGTGCTGCCCGTGGCGAGGCCCAAAACGCTCGTCGGCCGGCGGCGCACGAGCCGTGCCACGAACCGCGCCGCGGTCCGGCTGACGCTAGGAAGATCTCGCTCGACAATCACACGCATCGCTCGGCGGCTCCGGTACTCGGTCGATTCAAGCCCCATTGTCTTTTGCACGCTTGGTTTTAGTGCAAAACGGGCGCCCGTGCAAAACGGCCGGCCCGGTGCGCTATGCCCCAGGCCGTTTCGGGCGCGGAAATGGGTTCGCGCCGCACGGAGGACCGGGCATGAGTAGGGGTTCTTGCGGTTGGTCCTGACAATAGCTCCGCTCACTTCGCGGCGGAGATGACGCGGCTTGACTTGCCGCGCAAGCCGGCCCCGCGGTAAGGTCGAGCGCTTGCGCAGCAGGGGCTTGGAACGGGCGAAAATCATGATTTATACGCCTCGTCCGAGACATAAATCGTCAAGTGCGGCAAACCATGCTCCCGTCCGGCAAGTACGCTCTTTCGCCGCGTCCGTCGCGGCGGCCGTTTTTATAATTTGGGCCGAAAATGGCCCGGGATCTCCCCATGATAGGCTCTGAAATGCCCTTTTTTTACGCGCCGCGGCGAAGCGCCTTGCGGCAAACGCCTGGAATTCTCGGCAAACGCCGCGACGGACCGGCCGCCGAAATGAAAAAACGCGCGGCGATATAAATAAATCGGCGGAAATATAAATCACGCGAGGGCCGTTTTGGGTCATGGAGAGCGGGCGTCGCATGCCATACGGTAGCTCCGACGGCTCCGCGGCGGAGATGAAGGGCCGCGCCGCAGGGAGGGCCGGGCGCCCTTGTGCCGCCCCCGGACTCGTCTAGGACAAGTCCGCCGAGCCGCCTATAATCCCGCTTCGAACACGGAGGAGGGGCGTTCAAGCGTCGAGCACGCCGCACGACCGCTCGGCAAGGGAGTTCCGATGCGCAAAGTCGCGATCATCAATCAAAAGGGGGGCGTGGGCAAGACCGCCACGGCCGTCAATCTCAGCGCCGCGCTGGGGGCCGCCGGTCAGCGAGTCTGCTTGCTCGATCTCGATCCCCAGGCCCATGCCACGCTGCACTTGGGCGTCGAGCCGGGCCGCGAAGGCGGTTCGGTTTACGACGTGCTTGCCGGCGACGCCAGCCTGGCCGCCGTGCGCCGGCGGGTCGACGAAAACCTGTGGGTCGTCGGGTCGCACTTGGACCTGGCCGCCGCCGAGGTCGAACTGGCCGGCGTGGTCGGCCGCGAATTGATCCTCCGAGACAAGCTCGAAGCCGATCCCGAGGAATTCGACTACCTGTTCATCGATTGCCCGCCTTCGCTGGGCATTCTCACATTGAACGCCCTGGCGGCCGTGGACGAAGTGTTCATCCCCTTGCAGCCGCATTTCCTGGCGTTGCACGGGTTAAGCAAACTGCTGCAAACCATCGAGATCGTGGCCCGCCGATTGAATCCGCGGCTGCGGCTCTCCGGAGTCGTGCTCTGCATGTTCGAGTCGGGCACTCGGCTGGCGACCGAAGTCAGTCACGACGTCGATGTCTTCTTCGGGCAGTGCCGTGGCGGCGAGACGCCGTGGTCGGCGGCCCAGCCGTTTTTGACGCGCGTCCGGCGGAACGTGCGGTTGGCCGAGGCGCCGAGCTTCGGCCAGTCGATTTTCCGATACGCTCCCGGCTCGCACGGCGCCGAAGACTATCGCAGCCTAGCGCTTGAGGTGCTCGAACAGCTCTCGGCTTCGCCCGGTGTCGAACGGCTCGAGCTGGCGGCTTCTCCCGGCGGCAGCCGGTAGCCGCGGCGCCGAATGTATCGGTTATGACGGCCAATGTCGTTCGGCGGCGCAAGCTGTCAGTCAGGTCGCGGTCAGACCGCTGGCGCAAACCTCTCTCTCCGCTCCGATTGCCGCGTCGGCCTTGAGCGAATTCTTTTCTTCCGGGCGCTAAATCCGGAATTTCTCGGCCACTGGGCGACGATCCAGTTATTGAGCGGCGGATGGCCTGCAATCACCCATCGAAGGTGGGTTGCAATCTAGGTCGGGCACGGAGGTGACCGGCAAGCCGGTCCGCGCGAGACAAAGCGAACGGAGTCTGAAGCGATGCGATTCACGTGCCTGCTCACCGCGTCGGCATTCCTATGGCTGGCGTCTCCGAACGCCTGGGCCCAATCTCGAACCGACGGCAGCCCGCAATTGCTGCCGATTCCGTCGACGACCGGACTCTCGGCCGCCTACCCTGCCAACGACTTCGTGCGCCCGATTGGACCCGCCGCCTATGGAGCGCGGCCGGTTGGCTGGCAGCCAGGCCCATATGCCAATCAAAATCAGCCTGGTTTCGGGATCGGCGGCGCTCCCCGGAACTTTGGCGGTGGGGCTGAGAACGTGCCGACGCCGCCGGCCGACGATATCTGGGGCGAACCGGCGCCGCCGACCATCGCCGCCCAACCGGGCGCCGGTTCTCTGAATCTCGATGGCTGCGCCGCCTGCGGCGACAGCAACTGCGCGACTTGCGGCAACTCCTTCGCGAATGCCTTGTCGTGCCCCCCTATGGGCCCGGTTGCCTTGCCTTGGGGCGGCGTCGTGCGGCCCTCGATGTGGTTTGGCTCTCTGGCCGGGATCGTGATGACTCGCGACACCCCGAATAAACTCTGGACCAGCTTCGACGTCAACAACGCTTACAATCAAACGCTCAATACCCAGCAGGCCAAGGCCAACTGGGTGGGCGGCGGACAGGTGATGTTCGGCCGCTGGTTCGGCTGCTCGTGCAACCCGATGTACGGCCCGGCCTACGGCGTGCAGTTCGTATATTGGGGCCTGGCGCCGATGACCGGCTCGGCCAGCATCACCAGCCCCACCAACGCCTGGAACACGCCGATCGATCTGGGCTTCGTCAACATCGGGGCCAACCCCGCCACCGATTATTTCGACAACGCCCATATTCACCGCGTGACGCGCAACGATCAGTTCCAGAATTTCGAGCTGAACGCCCTGCGGCGCGTCGCCTACGGCCCCGGCGGACTGTTGTTCACCGGTCTAGCCGGCGCACGCTACTTCCGTTTCCGCGACAGTCTGAGTTTCGCGTCGGTGATGGGCGGCCACAACTTCGGCGACGACGGCGGCGCCGATGAGGCCTATTACGACACCAGCGTGGCCAACAACCTGATGGGCTTTCAACTGGGCGGCCGGGTCGACTACTTCGTCCGGCCGCGCTTGCGCGTGTTCGCACAACCAATGTTCGGCATCTTCGGCAACCACGCCACGATCAATGCCAACGTCTACTCGGGCAACGGCCTGCAAGGCAACGTGCAGAACATCTTCAATCCGGCGATCACTTCGCCCTACTTGGTATCATCAAGCAAGAATTCGGTGTCGTTGATGGGGCAGATCGACCTGGGCGCCGGCTGGCAGATCACCCCGCGGTTCAGCGCCTTCGCCGCTTACCGCGTGATGGCCTTCAGCCGCATGGCCTTGGCTGACAATCAAATCCCCCCGTTCCTCGTCGATCAGGCGGCGGTTCGCGACATCCAAATGAACGGCAACCTGATCCTGCACGGCGTGGTGATGGGCGGCCAATTCAACTACTAGCGCTCAACGACGAGCGCCCGTCGCCGCGGTCGATCGTCGGGACCGCTAGACGATGATTTCGGTCAAGGCCCGAAACTCGGGGTCGGAGCGGAGCGGGTCGAAATCAGGCTCGTCGCCGATCCGATCCCGGAACTCGGGATCCATCGAGATGGCCCGCGAGAGATAAGTTAGGGCTTGGTCCTTGTTTCCGGCCAGACTCCAATAACAGGCCAGATTGTAGGGAACCACCGCTTCGCTCGGCGCGGCTTCTTCGGCCCGCTGCAGCGCCTCGATGGCCAGATCCAGACGCCCGAGGCGCTTCTGGCACCAACCCAGGGCCAGCCACACGCGGAGATTGCTCGGCAACAGATCGCCGGCCTGCTCAAGCGGAGCCACGGCGTCTTGATAGCGCTCCAGCGCTCGCAACGCCTCGCCGGTCAGATAGAGTTGCTGCCCGCGAAACGTGCCCGGTTCCTGCATGCGACTCAACACGTCGAGCGCGGTCTGGGGCATATTGATCTCCAGATAGCCCTCCACCTCGCGAAGAATTCGCTGCAATCGGACCCGGTTGCTACCCGACACGGCTCGGCGCCCTCCTTAGTGAAAACTCTGGAATGTTCCTACCACTATTCTACTCGCGCGCCGGCCAAAGCCAAAATGGCAACTCCAAGGCGAGACCGAAACAAAGGCCACGCTTCGAGTAACGTAAGCCAACTCCGGCTTGAGTCTCGCACAGCAAGGCTGGACAACGGGAGGCGAACCCCATCGTCCGAGACATGGCAGCGGCCGCGGCCGGCGCCGCGTTGGTTACTGCTTGTTTACGCACGGCGCGGTTCGCTGGTTTTCGCTCGGCAGTGGGTCCGCGGCGCCGCTTGCGCACTTAACCCGCCGGCTGAACCGCCTCTTGATAACAAGCCAGCAGCGACTTGGCGGGGGCAGAGATCTTGAGCAGCGGGGCGAACTCCACGAATTCGCGGTCGATCTTATCGAGGAATTCGGTCACCGACGGCCCGCCGGCAGGGCACAGCTTCTGGTAGGCCCGCTCGAACTGGCCGCACTCGTGCCAGCCGTCATCGGCGCCCGCCGGCAACAAGGCCGAGAGGGCGACCGCGAGCCGGCCGGGTGGGCTTTTCGGGTCGTCGATCATCGCTTCGAGCGTCGTGTGGTGCTGGACGAGCGTGATGAACTCTTCCGGCAAATTCCACTGCTGCCCCATCCGCACGGCTGCGTCGTAGTGGGTCCAACCGAAGCGCTCTTGCTCCAATTGCGAGAGCCGCACCTTGCCCTGCTCGCGCAATTCGAGCAATTCGGCGTACTCGGCCGACAACTGCTTCGCCAACAGCGGGACGGCCATGTCTTGCAGCAAGGCTGCGGCGAACGGCTCTTCCGCCTCGCGCATGCCGAGCAGTTTGCCAAAGCTCCTGGCAAACAATGCGCGGCGCAGCGAGTCTTGCCAGAGACTCTTCAAATCGAAGGGGCCGCATTTGGGGTTCGGCATCAGGCTGAACACCGCGCTCCATAGCGCGAAGTTCTTGATCGTGCGAATGCCGACCATCGTAATGGCCAATTTGACGCTCGATATTTCGCGCGAGAAGCCGAAATAGGCCGAGTTCACGAATTTCAAGACTTGCCCCGCAAGCCCTGGGTCGATCTCGATCGGCAGGGCGAACTCCACGGGCCCGTTCTTCGGATCTTGGGAGAGTTCCAGCAAACGGATCGCGCTTTGGGGCAGCGCCGGGAGCTGGGCGCCTTGCAAGATGCGAGCCAGATCGTACCGCGAGTCAACTGCCAAATCGGCCATCTTCGGCGCCTTCGCTGCTAAAACAAAGCGTCAGTTATTGCTGCGGACCGTGGTTCCCGGCCATTGCCGGACAAGCCGCGTTCCGCGCCCTACGTGGCTGCCCAAAGCTAGGCCACGACATGCTGCGCGGCAAACCGTTGCATGCCGGGCTTCCGCTCTCGCGATGCGCGGCGGCCTTGCGACCCGTCCAGCCCGTCCAGCCGTTAAACTTGAACCTCGCCGACGCGACCGATATGTTCTGCTGATCGGCAAGTTGCAGGAGAACCTCATGAGCACCGTCGGATTCATCGGTTTGGGAGCCATGGGCGGTCCCATGGCCCGCAACCTGCTGCGCGCGGGCCACTCTTTGAACTTCTGCTCGCGCCGAAGGGAGGTCGTCGAAGAATTCGAGGCCCTCGGCGGGCGCCACGCCGCCACTCCCGCCGAAGCCGCCCGCGTTTCCGAATTCATCATTACGATCGTCACGGCCGACGCCGAGGTCGGCGAGATTGCGCTGGGCAAAAATGGCGTCATCGAGGCTGCGGCGCCGGGCAAGCTGTTCGTCGATATGAGCACGATCGGCCCGCAAACGGTCCGCACGATCGCCGCTGCGTTGCGTGCGGCCGGCATGGGCATGCTCGACGCGCCCGTGTCGGGCGGCCCCGGCGGGGCCGCGGCCGCCACGTTGGCCATCATGGCCGGAGGCGAGGCGGCCGATTTCGAGCGCTGCAGGCCGATTTTCCAAGCGGTGGGCAAGCACTTGTTCCACGTCGGGCCGCTTGGAGCGGGCCAGACGATCAAGTTGGTCAACCAGTTGATCGGCGGGGGCATCATGGCGCTCGTCGGCGAAGGGTTCGCGCTGGCCGCGGCGGCCGGCGCCGATCTCAAGGCCATGACCGAGGTCATCAAGAAATCGAGCGGCAACTCGACGTTGTTCGAGGCCCGCGCCGAAAAATTCGTGCTGGCCGACGATTATCCGCCGGGCTTTACGGTCGAATTGATGAGGAAAGACCTGGCTCTGGCGCTCGATCTTGCCCAGGCATTGCAGGTGCCGCTGCCGGTTTCCGCGGCGGCCTTTCAACTCTACACGGCGGCCATGCACCAAGGACGCCGAGGCGACGACTTTGCCGCGGTGGCCAAGGTCTGCGAGAGCGCGGCCGGAGTAAAGATCGCCGCGCCGCGGCAGTCCTGATTCTGAAGAGACTTCATCCCCTGGCCACGCGCGACTTGGCTTGTCGTCTCCGAAGGCCGCGCGGCGGCAGTTTCACGCCGCCTACGGCACGCCGATTGCTTTTTGCCGCCGAGGTCTCGCGGGCCGGCACGATCCTTAGACGTCCTAGGATCGCTTGGACCCCCCATTGGCTCGATTTCGCCCCTGCGCGAGTCGAGTATTCGCTTAATATGAAACTGCGCGCGCACCCATCCAGTCGTCTTCAAGCCCGCGGCTTCGCGCTGATTGGCAGCTTGGCGATCGGATTGGCTTTGTTCGCGCCCGCGGCGCTGCCGCCGGCCCTTGGTCGATCGGCAGAGGCGCTTGGCGCCACGAAGAAATCCTCCGGCGACAAAAAGGCCGATTGGCTGACGCACGAGGATCCTTCGGCGCCCGCCGCCCAGCGAGCCGTCCCTTTCCCGAACCGGCCCCAAGACCAACTCTGGGTCGTCAGTTGCCGCGGGGCGCCAGGCGCCACGGCCGAACGCGCGACGAGCTTTCTGCGGTACTGGCAATATCAAGGCCCGGGGCAGCAACCCTCCGGGCAGCAACCCTCCGGGCAGTGGCTGCCGTCGGACCGCGATTCGTTTGTCGCGGCCAATGTACCGTCGTCGACCAGTTGCGTGTTCGTCGCGGGCAACGGATACACCGACGCCGAGACGCGAGCTTTGGGTCGCTCCGCATACCAGGGCCTGACGCGCGGTCTGTCGGCTGAGACGCGGCTGAGGTTCGTGATTTGGTCTTGGCCCAGCGATCGCACCGACGCGGCCGTGATTCAGGATTTGAGAATCAAGGCCGCGCGCACCGATCGTGTCGCCTGGCATCTGGCCGAATGGTTGAATGAAACGGCGCCGGGGCTCGACTGCTCGTTGATTGGCGCCAGTTTCGGAGTGCGCGTCGCGGGCGGCGCTCTGCATCTCTTGGGAGGCGGCCGCTTGGGCGGCTATGCATTGACCGAGCGCAATGGTTCGCTGGCGCCGATGCCCGTGTTGTTCATTTCGCCCGCCATCGACAACGACTGGCTATTGCCCGGCCATCGCTTCGGGCGCGCCATGT
>DATNEC010000472.1:0-6561 GCA_035606815.1 Pirellulales bacterium | reverse complement strand
CGAATCATTTCGGCGACCGTCGCGCCTAACACCAGGCCCAGGTCGAAGATCGCCACGTGCGCCTGCGACGCGGGCAGCATCCGGCCATTGAGATAAACGAGCGCTTCGGTCATTTGGGATCGACTTTCGTGGTCGGGATGGTCCTCAGCGATTCCAAATCAAACCGGGCGAGAACCAGCCGGCCCGTGGCGTAATGCGACTGGCCGGTGCTGGCGGCCTCGTAGAAGCAATAAATCACGCCGTCGGGGCCGACGGCCAGGTCGCTGTACCCGCTCAAGCCATCCTCCAGCAGCCTTGCAACGGGCCAGGTCTCGCCGTCGTCGTAGCTCAGCTTGACGCTCAGGTTCTTGCGGGCGCGATTGGCGCCAGGGGCGGCCGCTTTGCCGGGGATTGGATCGAGCGTATTGGGGTTGGCGAACAGCAAACCTCTGCGATGCGACGGGGGTTGCGGATCGAGTCGGGCCATGCTCCCCATGCAGACCGGTTCCAGCAGATCCGCGTTGAATTTCGGCGGCGACCAGCCGCTGGCGCCGTCGGGGCTGGCGGTGAGCAGCCGCCGGTTGGCTTTCGATTCGCTGCGCACATTGAGCAGCACGCGGCCGTCACCTAACTCGACGAGCGAAGTTTCGTTCGGGTTGACGAACTCTTCGTTGTTCGGCACGGCGATTTCTCCGCGGCGCCAGGTGCGGCCGCGGTCGTCGCTGTGGATGGTCGCCGTCACGCTCGGGCGGTGGGCATGGCCGCCCATGCCGGTCGACATCCAGATGGCGACGACCAGCCTCCCGGCATGGCCTTTGTTGTCGTGCAGTTGAATGCCGTGCCCTGGCCCGGTGGCGATCACCTTCCACAAGTATTCGGGCCGGAACTCCTCGAAGGCCGGCGTGATGTCGATCGGCTTCGTCCACGTTTCGCCGTCGTCGTCGCTGCGCTGATAAAAGCAGCGGGCGTATTCGACGCAGTACAGAAAATGGACCGTGCCGTCGGCGTCGGCGATGGCCACCGGGTTGTTGACGGTCTGGTCGTCTTCTTTCGCGAGCTTCTGGGCCAGGGCGACGGGATTCTTCGGCACTCGCGGCCCGTGGTGGGCGACGTGACGCCGCGGCAGCCACGTTTTTCCCCCGTCGGTACTACGGCGCATGAGAATGTCGATCGGGCCCCAATCGCCGCGGTCGCTTTTGCGCGCCTCGCAGTAGGCCAACAGCGTTCCGCGCGAAGTGGCGACGAGCCCCGGTATGCGGTACAGCTTGTATCCTTCTTCGCCGGCGATGAAGAGCGTTGTTTTCTCTATTTGCTCCGCGGCGCGGGCCGTCGCGACCGCGCCGATGGCGACCATGGTCGAGCAGAGAAGTCGAGCTGATCTACGCATTAGCGGTTCTTTTGCCGAATGGACATGTGGCTGCATTGCGCTAGCATATAGCCCGCCTGCGGCGATTGTCACCCATCGCGGCGCATCTGGCCGGGCGGCGATCCTTAAATGCGGGCGGCCGCCGCCGCGGCCGGCGATCTCGGCGGCATCGCAACGCGCTGAAGTGAAATCTCTTCAAGATACGAGTTCGGGGTCGCTGGCATTATGTGGATTTCTTTAAATACATCGACATATTTTATTGCAATCCGAGGCGATCCTCTTTAAAATGCGCGGTCGAAGCGGAACAGAAACCGGCATTGCGTTAGCACTCGGTTGCGGCCCATAGCTCAAGTGGCCAAGCGGGACGATCGTCCTTATTCAGCAATCGCTGCGGGAGTCCGCCGATGGTTTGGGTCTTGCGCTTTTGGAGATTCGTTCGGCCAATCCCTAGCCGAACCCGCCAATCCCTAGCCGAACCCGTTGCCAAGCGGTCGACTCTTCGTATTTCTTCCCCGGCCCTGAATGCCGGTCCCATTTTTTGCGCGGGCGGTTCCGCCCGGGCGGGCGCTCATTTGCCTATTCCCAATTAGGAGGTTGAGTCATGCTTTCGCTTGTCAGGTCGCGCAGTCCTCGCGGCTTCACCTTGGTCGAGTTGCTGGTCGTCATCGCCATCATCGGGATTCTCATCGCCTTGCTTTTGCCCGCGGTGCAAGCCGCACGCGAGGCCGCGCGGCGCTCGCAGTGTGCGAATCGCCTCAAACAAATCGGCTTGGGGGCGATTAACTACCAGGAGATGCTCCGTACCTTTCCGTCTTCAGGGATCAACCAGGGCTGGTACGGCAACACGACTACGGGCATCATCTACACTGATCCGAATCAGTTGTCCATGAACAAGCATGGTTTCGCTTTGATGTTGCCGTACTTGGAACAGCAATCGCTCTATGGGCGGCTCAACCTAAACGGGGCCTACGGCTGCTTCCTGAACGGCCCATCCGGCGCCTATCCCCTGGCGATGGGCGACCCGGCGACCAACGGCAACGCGCAATATATTGCCATGCAACTGCCGCTGTTTCTCTGCCCCAGCGATGATGGCCCGACGTTCGTCACGACGACCAGCACGTACGGCATCTCCGCGACTACGGCGCTCGACTGTCCGCGCGTGAACTACGACTTCTCGACCACGCCGCTCTACGATTACGCCTGGGGGATGAATTATTGGTCCGGTTACATGGTCCAAAACTACAAGCAGTACCGCGCGATGTCCGGGAACAACAGCAATTGCACGCCGGGAGACATTCAGGACGGCCTGAGCAATACGGCCGCGTTCGCGGAAACCACGCGCCGCGTGTGGAACGGCAACGGCAACTCCTGGGGGTATCGCGGCTGGGTGATGTGCGGCGTCACGCTCTACGACCGGCTGGGGAACTGGCCGTTTAGCCAATGCACCTTATGCACCAGTCCGATCAACTGCTGGGGACCACTTTCTTGGGCCCTTACGGCGCAACCTCAGGTCGGCCGCAACGGCACGTGGGGCTCGGCGGGCAGCTTGCACCCGGCTGGCTTGCAGGTCTGCATGGCCGACGGTTCGGTGCGCTTCGTTCCCGAAACGACCAATCTCTTCGTCCTGGGCTACATGACCAGCATGTCCGACGGCGGGTCGATCGGCAATTTCGGCAGCAACGGTCAGTGAGCGTTGGCGTTCGACCTCGCTGGATTCTGCTGCAGCAACCGGAGGCATCCCGTGCAATTGACTTCGATGCGTTTAGTGGATCCGCGGATCGCGGTGGTCGTTTGCACCGCTCTTTGCGGCTGCAATCGTTCTCCTGCCGTCCCAAATGTGCAGACGCTCCCCGTCACGGGGACAGTCACCTTGGACGGCCAGCCGCTCGCCGGAGCGGCGGTCATATTCATGCTCCCCGATCCGCCCGCGCCTTTCTTTGCCACGACGAAAGAAGACGGCACGTATCAACTGCAAGCGCCCGAGGCCCGCGCAGCGCTTCTCAAAGGCGCCTGCAAAGTAACCATCAGCCGGTGGATCAAGCCCGACGGTTCGAAACTCGCCGAAGGCGAGATGCCCGCTACGGTCGGGGCCATCGAGCAACTGCCCCCCAAGTACTCGATGCCCAACGCGACGGAACTGAGCGCCGACGTGCCGGAGGGGGGCGGAACCTTTGACTTCCCGTTGACCAGCAAGTAGCCGCATTGACGCTCCGACGTGTTTCGGAAAAGCCCGCGCGGCGGTTTGCTGCGCGGGCTTTTTTCCCTCACAGCGTCGGCCCGATGCTCCAGGGGGCGAACTCCTCTTCGCCGATCCCATGCAATTCGCTCTTGGTCTTCTTGCCGCTGGCAACGTCCAGCACCATCTCGAAGATCTGCCGGCCGACTTCGGCCACCGGCACGCCGTCCAAAATCACGCCGGCGTTGATGTCCATGTCGTCAATCATCCGCTCGTACATCGGCGTGTTGGTGGCGATCTTGATCGAAGGGGTCGGCTTGCAGCCGAAGCAACTGCCGCGGCCGGTGGTGAACGTGATCACGTTGCAGCCGCTGGCCACCAGCCCGGTGATGCTCACCGGGTCGAAGCCGGGCGAATCCATCACGACGAAGCCCTTGGCCGCGATCGGTTCGCCGTACAGGTAGACGCCTGAAAGGGCGGTGGCGCCGGCCTTCGCCACCGCGCCGAGCGACTTTTCGTAGATCGTGGTCAACCCGCCGTCCTTGTTGCCGGGCGAGGGGTTGTTGTTCAATTCGACGCCGAACATTTCGGCGTAACGCTCCCACCAGCGAATGCGCTCGGCAAGCTTTTCGCCGATGGCCCGCGTGCGGGCGCGGCGCATCAAGAGATGCTCGGCGCCGTAGATTTCCGAAGTTTCGGCGAGCACCGTCGTGCCGCCGGCCGCGACCAGCATGTCGCTGGCGATGCCGAGCGCCGGGTTGGCCGTGATGCCCGAGTTGCCGTCGGAGCCGCCGCAGTTGGTGCCCAGCATGATCTCGCCGGCCGGGATCGGCACGCGGCGGACGTCGTTCACGCTGGGCAGCATGTCGACGATCTGGCGGTGCGCAGCTTCGATCGTTTTGACCGTGCCGCCGCAGTCTTGCATGCTGAGGATCGGCGGCAGCTTGCGCGCCGCTCCGTTGATTTGCACCAGCCCCGAGTTCTCGACCAGGTAAGGCATGGCCGCCGTCTCGCAGCCCAGGCCGATCAGCAGATAGCCGCCGATGTTCGGGTGCTTGGCGAAGCCGGCCAGCACGCGGTTGAGCTGCTGGTGGTCGTCGCCGCCGTATTGCAGCCCGCAGCCTCCCTTGTGCGTCAGCGGAAGAATGCCGTCGACGTTGGGAAACTGCTTGAGAATTGAGTGGTCGAAGCGCGCGGCGACGTACTTGCTGACCGAGGCGGAACAGTTGACCGTCGAGATCACGGCCAGGTAGTTGCGCGTGCCGGCCTTGCCGTCGGCCCGGCGATAACCCATGAACGTGCGGCCTTCGATCGGCGCCGGGTCGGGCGGAATCTCGGTGGCGTACTGGTAGTCGCGCGAGAAGGCGCCGGCCGCCAGGTTGTGCGTATGAATCCAGTCGCCCGGCTCGATGGCCTCGGTGGCGAAGCCGATCGTCTGGCCATAGCGCAAGGCCCGGTCTCCTTCGGCGATCGGCGCCAGCGCGATCTTGTGGCCCAGCCGCACCGCGCCCGACAGCGTCACGCTGCGGCCGCCCGCCTCGACGCGCGTTCCCGCGGGCAGATTGCGGATCGCCACGCACAGATTATCGTCCGGGTGCAAAAACACAACGTCAGCAGCGGAAGCGGCGGTGGCCGACATACGGACAAAATCCTCGCGAAGCGGGCGGGTGGAAAGGCGCCAATGGGGCACGCTCGGGGCCAATTCAATCGTAACGATCGAAGGATCAAGGCGGAAGGACGAAGCGTGAAAAAGCGAGAGGCCGCCTCTTTATCGCGGAATCTCGTATTCTTCCAGCTTGCGATAGAGCGTGGCCCGGCCGATACCCAGCAGTTTGGCCGCTTCGGGCACGCTCCCCTCCGCGCGGTCGAGCGCCTCGACGATCAGTTTTCGCTCCCAGTGGTCGATGCGGAGCGATTCGAGTCCGTTGTGCGACGTTTCGCGCAGCCCCAAATCGCTGAGTTTGATCCCCTCGTCGCCGGCCAGCACGACGGCGCTATCGATCACGTTGCGCAGTTGCCGGACGTTGCCGGGCCAGTTGTAAGCCAGCAGTTTCTGCAACACGTCGTCCGGCAGCGGCAAGTTGGGGCGGGCGTGCTGCCGGCGAAAATGGTCGAAGAAGAAATCGACCAGCCGGGCGAGGTCGTCGCCGCGGTCGCGCAGAGGGGGCACATGCAACTCGAAGACGCTGAGACGATAATACAGGTCTTCGCGGAATTTCTTTTCGGCCACATAGGCCAGCAGGTCGCGATTGGTCGCGGCGATGACCCGCACGTCGACCTGAATCTCTTTGGCCGCGCCGACGGGTAGGAACGGATGCCCTTCCAAGATCCGCAGCAGCTTCGACTGTCCCTGCAACGTCAGTTCGCCGACTTCGTCGAGGAACAGCGTGCCCAGGTCGGCCTGCTGAAACAATCCCGCGTGGTCGCGGTCGGCCCCGGTGAACGAGCCGGCTTTGTGGCCGAAGAGCTGGCTTTCCATCAAGTCGGCCGGGATCGCGGCGCAGTTCACGGCCAGCATCGGCCGGTCGGCGCGCGGACTGGCGCGATGCACGGCCCGGGCGACCAGTTCCTTGCCCACGCCGCTTTCGCCGCGAATCAGCACGCAGCCGGTGGCCCGCCCCAGGCGGCCGATTTTGCCTTTCAAATCGAGCATCGCCGGGCTTTCGCCGACCAGTTCGTCGTAGCCGGGCGAGCTGGCCTTGAGCCGCTCGAAATCGTTTTCCAGGCTTTCTTCCTTCCTCGCCCTCACCAAGGCCACGGCCGTGATGTTGGCCACGGAAATAGCGAAATCGAAGTGCGATTGCCGGAAGCGGCCCTGTTCGAGATAGACGTGGATCGCCCCCAGCGCGCCGCCGGCGGCCATCAAAGGAACGCACAGCGCGTCGGCGTAGTGCTGCAAGGTGTCTTCGGCCGCCGCCGCGTGCTGGTTGGCGATCCAAACGGCGTGTCCCTCTTCGCACACCAGTTTGGTCAACGGTTCGCTGAGCGAGACGTCGGCCGCCGATTTTTCGGGGATCACTAACTTCGGCTTCAGCTTGCC
>DATNEC010000467.1:0-3443 GCA_035606815.1 Pirellulales bacterium | reverse complement strand
GCGCGACCGTTCGGTCCGCCGGGCGCAGGGCGAAGCCGCCCGGTTCGAGAGCCTGCTGGCCGAATACCGGCAATCGCCCGCCTTGACCGCCAGCCGGCTGTACCTGGAGGCGATGGCCGAAACGCTGCCCAAGCTGCGCTCGAAGTTGATTGTCGACTCGGCCGGCGACATCGACCTGAGCATTTTGCGGGAGGAAAAACGTTGAAGCGCTGGGCGACGCTCGCAGCCACGTTGATCCTGCTGGGCGCCGCGGTCTATTTCGGACGCGGGCCATCCGACGAGCGGGCGGCGCCGGCCGCGTCGCCCGCGGAGTGCATCGAGCGGATGTTCGCCGCCGCCGAGCGCGGCGACGCGACGACCTATCTCGACTGCTTCGCGGGCGCCGAGCGCGAGCGGCTGCTCGTGGAGTTGAATTCCGGGCCGCGCGAAAAGTTCGCCGCCGCGCTCGTCGAATCGGTCCGCCCGCTGAAAGGCCGGGCCGTCAACGGACCGGCATCGAACTCGAAGAGCGCGGAACGGGCGACCTTGGAGATCGAGCGGATCTACGAGCACCACGGCGAGCGGCAGAGCTACGGCTTGCACCGCGCATCGGGTGGTTGGCGGATCGTCTCGGTCGGCGCGGTCGAGCGCTTTCAGCAAGCCATTCCCTACGGCACGCCGGTCTTCGACTTGTCGCCCGGCGCCGAAGTTCCAGGGGCGCCAGAAGCGGCGGAACCGGCGGGCAATTAGTTTTTGAGCGCCTAACAAAACGCACTCCAATTTGGCCCAGCAATTCGTCGGCCCCGTTGGGGTCAATTCAAATGCGAACGAGTTTCCAACGGTTTCGGCCCCCAAAGTTTGCTAGCATCGCTACTCCGATGAGTTAGGCGCTCTTAGGGGTGCAGCTTCGGGCGAGGGTTCCGAAGTTACATGGCGCGGAGGGCAGCGCTACAAATCCAGCTCTCCTGGTTTTTGGCGTGAAATCGCGATGGCCAACCGCTAGAATGCCGGGCGTCTCTTGGCCGGCCGGCTTGTCCGGCGCGGATCGCTTTTGCAAAGCTTTGGCAACTGGGAGCACCGAACCATGTCGCATCGCTGGATCGCCTTGCCCGTCGCGTGCGTGTTCGCGTCGATATTTCTTGCCCTGGCCTGGGGGCCTGGCTCAGCGCCGCCGGCGCCGCAAACCGCCTCGGCCCAGGAAGCCCAGCGGCCAAGCGCGGCCCAACGCCGCGCTCGGCAGCAACAACGCCAGCAGCAGCGTCAGCAACAACAAGGGCAGCAACAAAACCGGCCGTCGCCATCCGAGCCGCCCCCCAAGGCCGACGAGGCCGGGGCGACGGTTCTTTCCTCGGGCGACTCCTACGACGATTTCGCTTCCGCCGCCGAAGCGCCCGATGGCAGCCTCTACGCCGCCTATGCCGCCTACTTCGACGGTCACGACCAGATCCGGTTGCACAAGCGGCTGCCCGACGGCGAATGGTCGACGCGCACGCACGTGCCGCTGGTCAATGGCCGGGCCGATATTTGGATGCCGCAACTGGCGGTCGATGCGACGAATCGGCTGTGGGTCATCTGGAGCGAGCAAACGCCGGGGGCGGAGGGCGCCGCCGGCAACTGGGACTTGTACGCCCGCTCGGTCAAGGACGAGACGTGGGGCGAAATCGTGCGGCTCACCGACGACGCCAAGCCCGATATCAACCCTCACGTTTCGGTCGACGCCGACCACAACATCTACATCGTCTGGCAGGCCCATCCTGAGAACAATGGCGACATTCAACTCTGCCGCTTCGACGGCCAAGAGTGGTCGAAACCTTTGGCGGTCACGAGCGGGCCGGCAAGCGATTGGTATCCGCAGGCGGCGATCGACGCCCAAGGCACAGTCTGGATCGCCTTCGACAGCTACCGCAACGGCGACTACGACGTATATCTGGTGAGCGTCAAGGGAGACGACATCGGCGAGCCGATCCCGGTCGCCACGAGCAAATTCTACGAGGCCCATGCCAGCGTAGCCTGCACGCCCGACGGCCGCGTGTGGGTCGCCTGGGAACAAGGCGGCTACTACTGGGGTAAGGACCAGGGCCATTGGCTCAAGCTGGAAAACAAGAACGTCGGCAGCCCGCTGGGCAGCACGCGCGGCGTCCACGTGGCGGCCTGGCAAGACGGGCGGCTTTCGGCCGCGCCGTCGCTGGCCGCGATCTTGCCCGAGGGCGGGCCGATGCTGACCGCGATGGCCGGCCTGGCGACGGACGTCGACGGCCGGCTCTGGCTGCGTTATCGCCGGCAGCAGCGCGGCGTGGCCGGGCGGGCGAACCGCGTCACCCGCTACTGGACCGAAAACGCCGCCTATCTCACGCGCGACGGTTGGAAGCAGGCCGCGACGTTGGCCGCCAGCGAAGGGCGAATCAGCGTCTTCAGCCGCTTGGTTCCGCTGGCCGAAGGAGGCCTGTTGGCCGCTTATTCCGGCGACCAGCGCGGCCCCGCCAACTTTCATCAGCCGATCCACGACCGCGCGCTCGTCGAGCCGTTGCCGCGGCCCGACGAACCGGCGGGCTCTCCCGATCTGGCCGCCTACGAGCCGCCCCCGCCGCCCGACGGGGCGGGCGAAACGGACCTTGCGCGAGAAGCCGAGCAGGTCGCCGCGATCCGCGCCGCGCGCGTCGAGATCGACGGCCAGCCGATGCGCATCGTGCGCGGCGATTTGCACCGCCACAGCGAGCTAAGCTGGGATGTGGGGCCGGGCAACGACGGGGCCTATCTCGACTTCTACCGCTACATGATCGACGCGGCCTCGATGGACTTCGGCGGCCTGACCGACCATCAGGGCGGCGGGCAGTACGCCTACCATTGGTGGCTGATCGAGAAGGCGGCCGATTTGTATTATCTGCCGCCGCGGTTCGTACCGCTGTACAGCTACGAGCGGAGCGCGAAATTTCCCGACGGCCATCGCAACGTCATTCACGCTTATCGCGGCGTGCCGGTGTTTCCGTTTCAGCTTCGGCTGGACCAGACCGGCGTGTTTCCCGGCGTCGGCAGCGGGGCCTTGGCCACGAACGATACCAAGCTGTTGTACCAATATCTGCACGGCAGCAAGGGCATTTCCATTCCGCATACCTCCGCCACCGACACGATGGGCACCGATTGGCGCGACAACGATCCGGAGATTGAACCGGTCGTCGAAATCTATCAAGGCTGCCGCAACAGTTCGGAGGTCGTCGGCGGTCCGCGCGTGCATGACATCAGCAAAATGCCGGCCGCGCAGGCGCCCGGCGGTTATCAAGAGGCCGGCATGGTCTGGAACGCGCTGGCCAAGGGCTATCGGCTGGGCATGACCTCGTCGAGCGACCACGGTTCGACGCACATTTCCTACAGCATGGTCTACACGCCCGAGAACGATCGCCAGAGCATCTTGGATGCGATCCGCAGCCGCCACACCTACGGCGCGACCGACAACCTGATCGTCGAAT
>DATNEC010000444.1:0-9871 GCA_035606815.1 Pirellulales bacterium | reverse complement strand
ATCTCTCGACGCCGTCGATGACGACCACGGGCACGCACTCGTGATACCGCGCTTTCAGCGATTCGTCCCGGTCGATGTCCACTTCGACGGGCGCCAACCCATGATGAACCAGTGCATCCCTGGCGTCGTCGCAAAGATGGCAACCGACGCGGGTATAGAGAAAAACGGCGGGCGCGGTCGGGGCGTTCATGACAAAAGTGCTGTTCAATTGGGGGGAATGCAAGGGCGCCACGCCGCGCGTCTCGCCCGGCGCCTTCAACGGGCTTTCCGGCTGCGGCTGGCGAATGCTATCGCGGCGCTCATCTGGCCGCCGGCGGCGATCCGCCTAGAATATTAGCGAAAGCGCTTTACGAGTGCGATCCCGCGGTGGTATCCTCGCAGCACAATGACCAAGCTCAAGGTTGACACGTTCATCGACTTGGTAAGGCGGAGCGAGTTGGTCGCCAAAGACCAACTTTCGCGGACCCTCGCCGAGTTGGAGCAGCGTCATGGCAAGGAAGCGTGCGACGATCCGCAAAAAGTCGCGCAGCACTTGACCGATGCCCGCCTGCTCACGAGGTGGCAGTGCAACAAGCTGCTCGAAGGCCGCAGCAAGGGCTTTTTCCTGGGCAAGTACAAACTGCTCGAACATCTGGGCACCGGCGGCATGAGCGCCGTCTATCTGGCCGAACACGTCAACATGCAGCGGCGAGTGGCCATCAAAGTGCTGCCGC
Source organism: Pirellulales bacterium (assembly GCA_035606815.1). Lineage (GTDB taxonomy): Bacteria > Planctomycetota > Planctomycetia > Pirellulales > JAICIG01 > JAICIG01. The sequence goes on along the minus strand of DATNEC010000444.1, from coordinate 9,158 downwards.
AGCACCGAGTGAACGATTCGTCCTATCTGGCCCGGTTCTACCGCGAGGCGCGGGCCGCCGCCGCGCTCGATCATCCGAACATCGTGCATGCCTACGACGTCGATAACCAAGGCGACACCCATTACCTGGTGATGGAGTTCATTCAAGGGCTCGACCTGCAGCAGATGGTCAAACGACAGGGCGCGCTGGGGTACGAAGCCGCCGCGGACTACATCCGGCAATCGGCCGAGGGGTTGGCCCATGCCCATCGCGTTGGGCTGATCCATCGCGACGTCAAGCCGGCGAACCTGCTGGTCGATGCCCACGGGACCGTGAAAGTGCTCGATTTGGGGTTGGCCCGGTTCACCGACGACGGCCAGGAGTCGCTGACCATCGCCCATGACGAAAACGTGCTGGGCACGGCCGATTACCTGGCGCCCGAACAGGCTATCAATAGCCACAACGTCGACACTCGCGCCGATATCTACGCCCTGGGCTGCACGCTGTACTTCGTGCTCACCGGGCACCCGCCCTTTCCCGACGGCACGCTTCCGCAGCGTTTGATGAAGCACCAGACCGAGGAACCCGGCGGCATTTCGAAAGATCGCCCCGACGTCCCGAGGCGGCTCGTGGAAATCTGCCAGAAGATGATGGCCAAGTCTCGCGAGAAGCGCTATCAAACCGCGAGCGAAGTCAGCCAAGCGTTGACTGAATGGCTGCTGTCTCGCGAGAATTACGCCGGCGCGGCCAGCCTGGCCGCGACACAGCGCAAGAACCCGCGTCCCGACTTGGCCGACAGCGGCGCCCACAAGGCCCTTCGCGGGGCGCAAGCTTCGCCGGTCGACCAGCCGGCATCGGTCAGCGACACGGCATCGAATCTCGATCGGCCGACGATCAAAGGTCCGACGGGCGAGCAAGCCTTGGGCAGCGATCCTCGGCTCAAAGGCGGCTCCGGCGGCAGTTCGAAAATCGGCGGACCGAAGGACGGCGGTTCCAAAGGCGGCGGCTCGAAAAAGATCAAAAAGCTGCCCGTCGCCAAGCCGCTGAATCCGCTCGAAGAGTTTTCCATCAAACTCGACGAGAACCAGGCCGGCGCCGCGGCCCGGCTTGGCCGCAAGACCGGCTCGGGCATCGACTCGGGCATCGGCGTGCGCCCGGCGTGGCCGAGTTGGCTCGTCATCAGCTTGACGACCGTCGCACTGATTGTCGGCCTCTCGTTGATCATTCTGTTCATTGCCAACAGCTAGCTGGCGGGCGCCTGAGCGCCGTGGCTCGCTAGCGCCCGCAAGCTCTTTTCGATCCGGCCGAACCACTCGTTCCGGCGATCTTTCCCGGCTTGCCCAGCCGGCGCCCCGCTGGACATCCCATCTCGCCGAACAAAATGACGCAAGTTGCTTTGGCAATGGAACTTGCGGTGTTCACTTGTTTTCCACCCCCGCCGGCATCTACGATAGGATTGCTGGAACTCTCCAGCAGTTTTCGCCAGCGGGGCGAGTTCTTCGCCTCGCTCTCGAAGGGCCACTCAGGAAGGGCTGGCCCGATGGATTCCACCTCCCGAGGGAATGGGCAACCACAACCGCGAAGCAACGTCATTATCCATAGAATCGAGATCGGTGCGCGATGAGCCGCAAACGCCAACTGAACGTCGGAGGACGAATTCCCAGGCAGACGAAGCACACGGCGGTCACGCGCTCGGCGTGGGCGGCCCCGTCGAGCAAGCGCGCGCGCGGCGGGCAGTTGAACGAACGCTTGCCGTTCGTGCCGCCGGAAGATTGGCACGAGCCGCGCGAAGACGGCTCGGGGTATCGCTTCTTGGTTCAAGCTCCTGGAGAAGGCTACCGGCACGTCGTCACTCCGGCCGAAGTGCGAGAACGGCTGGCCGCCTTGCCGCCGGCGTTCGTCCGGCCGCTGGAGGTCGTGCAGTTCAGCCGCATGACCCGCAAGAAGCAGAGCTTTCCCTGTTACGGCATGCAGTGGGGCGCGGCGATTTACTTGTACCCGATCGAAAAAACGCTGGTCGAAACCTACAGCCAGCCGCCCAAGCCGAATCAGGTGAACGAGGCGCGGATGTACGGCGGCCGCTGGGTCCAAGAAGGCGCCAACACCTGGTCGCTGGTGTGGACCGAGGAAACGATCAAGGATTTTTATCTCAACAATATCTTGATCCACGAGTTGGGGCATTTGCTCGACGATCGCAACTCGCGGCAGGTCGACCGCGAGCGGTTCGCCGAGTGGTTCGCCGTGCGCTACGGCTATCAGCCCAGCGCCGGCCGTCGCGCCGCGCCCAATTTCGTTCGCCGGCGGCATGCGCGGCGCTGAAAGTAGAAGCGGCGTCTCGCCGCTTTGCTTGGAAAAACGGGGCAAGTGGGAATTCATGCGATTCTACCCCGAGGCGTTCCCCGAGCCGTCGAAAGATGCGGGCGGAAACTGACCAATGCGCGGCCGTCCGCTCGATTTGAGCAGCCGGCCCAAAAGGCATCTTGCCGCGCCACCCAATCGCCCAACGCCGCAAAAAGTTGGACGCCCTCCCACCTGACCCCTTATAATGGCTGGCGTTTACGGTGTCGGCGACGATCGCCGTGCGGCGCGCCGCAAGGGCGCATCGACTTGCGAGCCGGCCGAGCCGCTGCTACGGGAAGCAGCGGCCGCTGAACGAAATTGCGGAACGAGAGGCAAGGTCGACGATGAGGCACATGGCCATGAGGCGGTTTGTCGGGGCTTGTGCGGCGCTGACGCTCGGGATCGGCCCGCTCGCGGGTACGGCGTTCTCCGCGGCCACCGAGGAGCAGAAACAGCAAATCGCCGAGGTCGAGCAATCGCTGAAGGAACTGCCGGCGCTGCTGAAAGCCAAGAAAATCGAGGACGTCGCCGAGCGCTTGGCCGCGGCCCAAACGCTGCTCTCAGAGCTGTCCGAAGGCGACGCCAAAGGCGATCCCGCCCTGGCCGTGCTGGAAAAGAAAGTCGCCAAGGCCGAACTGTTGCTGAGCAAATCGGCCGCGGGCGACAAGCCGGCGAAGCCCAAACCGACCCCGCGTGCGAAGCCCAAAAAGCCCGTCCCGCCGAAACCGGCGGCTGGCGAGATCAGCTTCACCAAGCAGGTCTTTCCGATCTTCAACGGAAAATGCGCGAACTGCCACATCCGCATGGCTAAGGGCGGTTTCAGCATGGCCACGTTCGCCGATCTGAAAAAAGGTTCCGAAGCGGGCACGGTCTTCCAGCCCGGCAAGGCGCAGGGCAGCCGCTTGATGGAAGTGTTGGAAAACGGCGACATGCCGCGCGGCGGCGCCCCGTTGGCCGCCGATGAAATGATGCTGATCGCCAGTTGGATCAACGCCGGCGCCAAGTTCGACGGCCCGAGCGAAACGGCGCCCTTGGCCGCGCCGGCCCAACCGAACCAGCCGGGCGGCCCGACCTTGCAAGCCGTCCGCGCCTCGGGCGGAGAATCGGTGCAGTTCATTCGCGACCTGGGTGCGATCGTGGTCGGCAATTGCGTCGAGTGTCACTCGGGAATGCAGCCCGCCGGGCGACTGAATCTGACCACGTTCAACGGCCTGCTGCGCGGCGGCGACAGCGGCGTCGCCATCTCGCCCGGCAAAGCCTCCGAAAGCCTGCTGATCAAGAAGCTCCGCGGCACGGCCGGCCAGCGGATGCCGTTGCGGCGCAATCCGCTGGAAGAAGACGTCATCAAAAAGTTCGAGCAGTGGATCGCCGACGGAGCCAAGCTCGACTGGAGCGACGCCGACGAATCGATCGATTGGGCGGTGCGAAAGATGGTCGCCTCGAAGATGACGCACGACGAACTGGCCGCGATGCGTTCCGATCTGGCCGACAAGACCTGGCGGCTGGCCAATCCCGACGTGGCGCCGGTGAAGTTGGAAGGCGAAACGTTCGTTTTGCTCGGGAACCTTTCGGCCGTGCGGATGGCGGAAATCGCCGAATTGGCCAAGGCCGAGCAGGCCAAGGTCGCCAAACTGCTGCTGGCGCCCGCCGATCAACCTTTCGTCAAAGGGAAGGTCACGCTGTTCGCAATGGCGCGCCATTTCGATTACACGGAGTTCGGCACGATGGTCGAGCGCCGCGAGTTGCCCGCCGACTGGCGCGCGCACTGGCGCTACACCATCGTCGACTGCTACGGTTGCCTGGTCGTGCCGAAGGATGACGAAAAGTCGGCGGCGCTCTTGCTGGCGCAGGATTTCGCCGGGGCCTATATCGAGAGCCACGGCCGCATGCCGCGCTGGTTTTCAACCGGAGCGGCCCGCGTGATCGCGACCCGGGCAGAGCCGAAGGATCCGCTCGGCAAACAGTGGAGCGAGGAGGCCAAGGCCGGCTTGGCCGCTGGCCGCGGCGCCGACGAATTTCTCAAGGCGGGCGACATCCTGTCAGGCGAAAGCGCCGCGATGAGCTTCGACTTCATGAAGTCGCTGATGAGCAAGACGCCCAAGTTCGTGGCGCTGCTGGCCGATTTGAAGCGCGGGAGCGAGTTCGAGCCGGCCTTCCAAAAGCACTTCGGCGCCGACCCCGCCACGCTCGCCGCCGCCTGGGCCAAAACGGCCGCTTATCGCCGGAAATAAACCCTCTGGCCGAGCGCCTTCGCCTTTTTCAGATGCGATTTGAGATCAATGCTTCTTGAAAGGGGATAGGGGGGATGCAGAGGGGATAGGGAGATAGGATTCTTTGTGTTGATCCGCGATATCGCTCGCGCACGCCGCCGGAAGGCGCACCTGAGCCGCGCTCTTCAAAAACGAATTCCTGCCTTCATCTCCTCCGCATCCCCCTATCCCCTTCAAAAAAGGCGAAGTGCGATAGTGAGCCGATAAAGCAGGAAGAGAGTAGAAGAAAGTCAGACAAGAGCGGCTGACCTACCGAAGGATGCGCAGTGCGTCGGCAGCGATCATCTGGTTAAGGCTGCCGGAGCGCAAACCTTCGAGATCGAGCGTGATGAACTTGAAGCCCAGAGCGCGGAACTCGCGTGCCAGCGCCTCGCCCAGCTCGGGCGAAGCCAGCCGCGGCAACTCGGCCAGCGGAACCTCGATCCGGGCCAAATCTCCCTTGTGATAGCGAACGCGCAGCTCGCGCAAACCGTGCGTGCGCAGCAATCGCTCGGCCCGGTCGATCATCGCCACGCGCTCCGCCGTCGCTTCTTCGCCGTAGGCGATGCGGCTGCTCAGGCAGGGGCTGGCAGGCTTGTCCCAGACGGGCAATCGCCAATGGGCGGCCAAGGCCCGCACTTCGGCCTTCGTGATTTCGCACTCCACGAGCGGACTGCGCACGGAATGTTCGCCGGCCGCTTGCATGCCCGGCCGATGGTCGCCGCGATCGTCGAGATTCGCCCCGTTGACGATGACCGCCACTCCCAACTGGTCCGCCAACCCTTCGAGCTGCGTGTACAGCTCGGTCTTGCAGTGGTAGCAGCGGTCGGGCGCGTTGCGGCGATAGTCGGCGCTAGCGAATTCATCGGTTGAGAGCGACTCGTGCCGGATGCCGATCCGCCGGGCCAGTTCCTCGGCCGCCGCAAGCTCGCCTTCGGCCAAGCTGGAACTGACGCCCGTCACGGCCACCGCGCGATCGCCGAGGGCCAATTGCGCCGCTTGGGCGACCACCGCGCTATCGACGCCCCCCGAGAAGGCCACCGCGCAACTGCCGTAGCCGGCCAGCGCGGCCAGCAGCCGGTCTCGTTTGGCAACTAACTCGGCGGGCAACTCCACCGGCAATTCGGACGACAAATCGGAGATCATGAAAATCCTCCACCGCAATGCCGTGGCAACGCGGTTTTCGAGAGCCCGCTGTCAATATGTGGGCGCCGCGATCCCGGGTTGTGTGATCCGTCCGCATGGTTCCGGAACGCAATGTCCGGGCGTCGGCTATACACGCGGCCGGGTTCAATAAGGCGCCCAGCGGACTTTCTTATCGGCTCCCCAAAAGTGTGCGTTGGCAGCACGAACATGGCAGAGGACGTAAGTATCGTATCGGCCGGGGGCCGAAGGGGCAAGAAGGCGGGCGGGTGGTTGGGTGGCGATTTTGGATTTTGGATTTTCGATTTTGGATCGTTCGGCCGAAGGTTTCTTCAAGCTCCAGTCGCCAATCCGAAATCCCCAAGCCAAAATCCAAAATCACCCCAGCCGCTTGATCTCGTCCCGAATCCGGGCGGCCTCTTCGAACTGCTCGGCGGCAACGGCTTCGGCCAGTTTGCCGCGCAGATTATCGAGCGGGCTCGGCACGGCCGGCGGCAACCGCTTCACGGCTTGTTCCCGCACCTCGTCGCGCCAGCGCCGCAATTGCACTAGTTCCTGACACTGCTCGGCCTGGTCGGTCTGGTCGTACTCCTCGAGAAACCGCTCGATCCCGCGAATGCCGGCGTCGATCGCCGTCAGCGCGGCGTCGAGCACGCCGATTTCGACCAGGGGAGTCGCCACCGCCCGGGTGTGCATCATCGTGACGTAGGGCCGCCACTGGTCGAAGCGGCGCTTGTCTTGCTCGTCGCGGGCGTATTCCCGTACGAATTGGAACAACCGCAGATTGCGGTTCGTGTCGCGTGCGCAGAGCTCGTAGCGCTGCAGATGCCAGAAGCTCAGATAGCGATGATAGTACTGGATGCCTTCGCGCAACAGGCGTTCGCAGGCGATCGATTCCAGCAGAAAAGGCGTCGCGTCCGGGTGCGAGGCCGCATGCGCTTGCTGCAGAGAGCGGTAGTAATCGAGCCAGGAAGGGCGGCCTTCGGGCTGTTTGCCGTCAGGGCGGCCGTCGAGTTCCATCTGCAGCAGCCCCAGATCGAGCCGCAACTGGATTTTGTCGCGGCCGTCGTCGCCGGCGACGATCCGGACTTGCACTTCGCCAGGCTCGAAATCCCATCCATCCAAGATTTCGGAAATGTCCCGACTCACGCGCTGCTCGCCAACTGCCTGCTCGCCAACTGCCTGTCGCGACCTTCACTCGTTGCCGTCGCGGATCAGAGGCTCCATGGTCTTCGTGTTTCGCTCGACGGCCAGCACGATCGTCCGCTGTTCGAGTCCGTCTCGGCTGCAAGCCACGGCGGGAATCACCTGCCGGCAATTCGGCATGCTGAAACGGACCGTGAAGGTTCCGTCCGGCCGCAGCTTGACGGGTTCGCCCTGCAACGTCACGTGGGCGCCGGGATCGGTCACTCCGTAGACGATCAACTCGGCGTCGACCTCGAACGAGAAATCCCGCTTCCGAGGCAGGAAGCCCTCGATGCCGGAGCCATACCGCGTCACCATCGGGGAGCCCATCGGGCGGCGCAGCCGTTCCTCGAACAACTCCTGCAATTCGGTGCTAGGCCCTTCGGGCGCATAGCCGCCGCTCATGGCGTAGATTTTGTCGAAGTCCTCGGCGACTTCGCTCCAGTTTTCGTCGATCGCATCACTTGAGCCGGCTTTCGGCGTGGTGACCACGTTGCTGCGGGCCAGCACGAAGAACTTGCCGCTGGGGGCCAGATAGCCGACGTCGACGCGGTAGCTCTTCGGCGGGTCGGCGACGTCGATGTACCAGTTGTTGACGCCGCCGTGAATCGGGATGTCGCGCACGGGCGATTCGGCCGAACTCGTCGTGGCGCCCGCCGAAACCTCGAGCAAACGCAGCACCGGCTTCGCCGCGTGCCATTCTTGACCCATCGCGGCCTCCGCCCGCTCGACGCCTTGCCGAGTCAGTTCCCAATAGGCGTGCAGCCAGTAAGGGCCGCGGACCATCACCACCAAGCGATCTTTGATTACGTGATGCGATTTGCCGTTGACCGTCGTCCCGGCGAGATTCTTCGAATGGTTGAACTGGGCCTTGACCTGCTCCAATCGCCGCACGGCATGCGAGTTTTTGGCCTTGCGAACCGATGCGGCCGCTCGATCGGCGCCGGCGCTCCTGGCCGCCGAGTGGTTCGCGACGCCGCGGACCTTGGCTTTATGCCGAGAGCTTGCCGGTCCGGCCGCGATCGAACGGCGGCTGGCCGCGGCTTTCTGCTTGAGCTTGCTCTTGGCCGCGGCGCCTTTCGCCGCACGAACCAGGGCCTGCACCAATTGGTCCTTGCGCATCGAATGCCAGCCGTGAACGCCGCGGCGCTTGGCCATCTGGACCAAATCTTTCATCGTGTGGCTATTGAGGCTGTCTGCGGTCATCAATGGACTTCTCCGGGCTCTCGGACTTCTTCACGTCGGCCAAACTGACGCGCGCCGCCAAGCAAAGGCGGTGGATATTACCTTCAGCGCCGTCCGTGACTTCCCTTGATGACTCTCGCCCGCACGGCCATCATGATGCCGCGCTCGAATCAGATCCCCCCTGATCGGGTGAGCCAACGTCGTCATGCCTCGCGCTTCGGCGAATCGCCGGTCTGTGGGCCCTTTGAAGATACGGCCTCGGAAAGGAGGCGGCTCCTCTGTACAAGCCCGTCAGTGGGCAACCCAGCCAGTGGAAAAGTCCCACAAGCGAAGGAAATCCGACAGTTTTGAGTGTAACCGCGGCGCTCATCAAATGCAACGATCAAAGCCCCAAATGGGGTCGTTTTTCGGAAATCATACATTATCCTATCTTATTTATCACAAGCGGCTTACATGCTATCGCCCGCAAAAAATGCACAATCCGATCCAGCCGTATTTCCGCAGTCTCCCGCTCAGCCAAGGGGAACCACGTCGCTGCGAGGCGTTTTCGACGCCCGGCCGCTGACTTGAACACTCAGAGCCAAAGATGCAAAGAATTGATGCAAAGCATTATTGTTAAATGATTTGCGTCGGTCATTCGACTTCGTGAAAAAAAACACGAATTTGCGGTCCTGGTCCGTTGACACTCCCTTACGGCTCCGTTAGATTAGCCGCTTCAATACTGCTAGCGAGAATGCGCCGGGCGAAACCGCTCGCCGCCCTTCAGGCAGCCAGGCGGATTTCATGGCCACAACTTGCTGTGGGCGAATTGCTTACGGTGTTTCCGAGGCGTTGCCGCATGCAGGCATTGTGCCCGGTGAAGTTGTGCCCGGCGGATCGGCCTGGCGGCGTGCGCCTTAACCGAGGCTAGCTGGCCCGTGAATGCTCCGCCCGAACGCCCCTCGCCCATGACGGAAGCGATGGAGTGGGTGTCCCGGATTCTGGCGGTCGCTGCGATGATGGTCTTGCCGGGGGTGGGCGGACAATGGCTGGATAAGCGTTTTGGACTTGGGTTTTTAGGCTTGGCCGGTTTTGCAA
>DATNEC010000437.1:0-3608 GCA_035606815.1 Pirellulales bacterium | reverse complement strand
CGCAGGGCGTGGTGCATCGCGACATCAAACCCGAAAACATCCTGCTCGATCGCCAAGGCCAGGTGAAAATCGCCGATTTCGGCTTGGCCAAGCTGCTCAGCCAGGCGCCGAGCGATTTTTCGCTGACCGGCAGCCGGCAGGCCGTCGGCACGCCGCATTACATGGCGCCCGAGCAGATCGAAAACCCGCAAGTCGTCGACCACCGGGCCGACATCTACGCGCTGGGCATGGTGTTTTATGAAATGCTGACCGGCGAGCTGCCGATCGGCCGCTTCGCCCCGCCTTCGGCCAAGGGCAATGTCGACGCGCGACTCGACGACGTGGTGCATAAGACCTTGGAGAAGGAGCCTGACCGCCGCTATCAACATGCCAGCGAGATCAAGACCGACGTCGACGGGATCAACGCGCCGCCGCCCGATTCGTACGTCTTTCGATGGGCCGACGCCGTGCCTCACAGCCGCTTCGTGCGGCGCGTGCTGATCGAAGTCGCCGCCGTGCTGCATTTGCTGCGGAAACTCGCGGCGCGCTTAGCCGCGGCGGCGCGGAGTTTATCGGGCCGCCTGCGAGAACGGCTTGGCCGCCGCGAAGCCGAACCGAAGCCAGAGCCGCCGCCCGTGACGGAGCTTCCGCACGGCTGGGCGAACTGGGCCGCGGAATGGCGCCGCTGGGCGATTCGGACGTTGAAATTGGCTTTGTTGGGCGGCTATCTGTTTTGCCTGTGGTGTTTTTTCTCGGTAGGCGGCACGGAAAGTCCCTCGCGAGTTCGCGGGGACGCCGACTACGTCCACACGATCGGCTCGCCCGAGCCTTGGTTCGTCATCGAGAACCAGCCGCCTACCGGGCTGAACTGCAAGCTGCGGTTGCTGTCGCCCGCCTGGTTCTCGCTGACGGGCGGGCTGTTGAGCTACTACGTCTACTGGCGCATCCGCCGGGCCGAACTGGGTCGCCGCGGCCGGATCCGGCTGGTCGCCGGCCCGATCGTTCACGCGGCCTTCTGGCTGGCGATCGGCTTCGCCGCGCTCGCCACCGGGATGAGCGCCGAAGCGCACGATAACATCATGCGGCTGCCGCTGGGCTTGAGCATTTTTTGAAGCGGCGGCGAGCCGTATCCTGTTCGCACGCTGAGAAGCGAGTCGAACCGCCGATTTCCACCCGCCGACCACCACCGCCCCGTTCACCCCCCCACTCGCTTCCCCAAATGCTCCGCGAGCCGGTCGAGCGCGGGGCTGCGGTCGTCGAGCGCCAGATGCACTTGGATCAGGCTCATTCGCTTGTCGCTCCAGGCCTGCTGCAAAGCGGCGTCGAACTCGCCTTCGGTGCGGACGTCGTAACCGGTCCCCCCGCCCAGCACCTCGGGCAGCTTGTAATAATGCCAGGGATGAATCTCGTTGTACTCGTACTCGCCCGGGTGCAGGAACCGCTCGGTGCCGTAGCCGTGGTTGTCGAGCACGATCACGATCGAATGGCAGCCGCGGCGGACGATCGTCGATAGTTCGTTGCCGGTCATCTGAAACGCGCCGTCGCCGACCAGCGCGACCGTTCGCACGTCGGGCCGGGCCGTGGCGGCCCCGACCGTGCCGGGCACGGCAAAGCCCATCGACGTGTAATAGGCCGGGCCGATGAATTCGGTCCGCCCGCGGGTCATCAGCTCGGTGGCCGCGAACAGCGCATCGCCCACGTCGGAAATCACGATCGTGCGGTCGTCGAGCGATTCGTTCAGCCGCTGCATCAGCCGCGTGATCGAGATCGGCGCTTCGGGCCGCAGTTCGAACTTGTCGCCGTTGAGCGACGGGTGATGCGGAACCTTCCGCTCGGGCGGTTGGGGGCGGCGGGCGGTCAAGGCCCGAATGAAGTCGCCCAACTGCACGTCGTGATAGTGGTGATGGCGTATCTGCAAGTCGTCGCTCATGGCGTAGATGCACTTGCCCGGATCGAGCTTGGCGGTGTAGATGCCCAGGTCGATGTCGGTCATGAACGTGCCGAGCAAGATCAGGCAATCGCTCTCCTCGACGAACTGCGTCACCTGGGCGCGGCTCATGGCGCCTTCGTACAGCCCGGCGAACAGCGGATGCGTTTCGGCCACCACGCTTTTACCCATCATCGTGCAAGCGATGGGAATTCGCGAACTCTCGGCGAAGTTCAACAGCTCGTCTTGCAGGCCGTAGCGATGGATTTCGACGCCCGCCAGGATCACCGGCTTGCGGCAATCGTTGATTAGCCGGACGGCCTCGCCCACCGCTTCGGCCAGCGCCTCGGGATCGCTCGACGGTTCGGCCTGACGGAACTCGTAGGGAACGCCGGGCACGACCTTGACCATGTCTCGCGGAATTTCGATGTACACCGGCCGCTTGTTGCGGGCGCAGGCGACCAGCACGCGATCGATCTCGCGGAAGGCCAAAGCCGGATCGGAAAGCTCGGCCGTGGCCACGCAGATCTTCTCGAACACGTCGAGCTGCGTGCGGAAATCGCGCACCTTGTGGTGCAGCAGCGGGTTGTTGAACCGCTCGCGCATGCCCGGCGACCCGGAGATCACGACCACCGGCGACTTTTCGGCGTAGGCGCCGGCGATCGAATTGCAGAGGCTCAACCCGCCGACGCCGTAAGTCACGCAGACGGCGCCCATGCCGTTGACGCGAGCGTAGGCGTCGGCGGCGAAGCCGGCATTGTCTTCGCGGCAGCAGCCGACCAGGTTCAGCGGGCTTTGTTCGAGCATCGAATAAAAGCCCAGCACGTAGTCGCCGGGGATGCCGAACACGTCGCGAATGCCGAACTCTTGCAGCCGGCGAATCAGGTAGTCGCCGATCGACAGTCCCGCGACCGAATCGTTTTTCGGCCCCGTTTTGCGGACCGGCTGGGTTTGCGACATGCTGCGGATCCTTTCGCTAAGTCTCGCCGGTGACCGAAGATGCCGCCCTAATACCATCTTAGTCTTGTGCTGCATCCGGCGTTGTCGCCCTACGTCCAAGTATATCCCAGATAGCCACTTGCGGGGATGGACAGTTTCCGCCTACGTCCAAGTTTTCGCCCTGTATTCGACGCTATGGCTACACTTTGGCTGTCAAGTTCAGCTTGCTGCGGCCTTTCCATTTTCGGCCGCATTGAGCTTGGCTGAGTCGGCCTTGAACATGGCATCCAGGCCATCGGCCGCCGCGCGCTGCATCCCCGGCATCAGGTGACTGTACACGTCGAGCGTCATTGAAATCTGCGAATGGCCGAGCCGCTCTTGGACGATCTTGGGATGCACACCCTGCGCCAGCAAGAGCGAAGCGTGGCTATGCCGCAAGTCGTGAAATCGGACTGAGGGCAAGCCGGCTTTGACCAGCAACGGCTTGAATCTCTGGGCGCGAAAATCACTGCGGCGAAGCGGGCCGCCCTGACGATTGCAGAATACATGGCCGCCCAAGTTGCCCTCGGCCAGCATGCGCTTTCGGTGATCGTGGAGCGAGTCGACGGCAACCGCGGGAAGATCGATCCGGCGCCGGCCCTTGGCTGTCTTGGGCTCGGCCACTTCCAGCTTGGCGTTTACCTCCGTAAGCGTCTTGTTCACGCCGATCACGCCGTTATCTAAATCGACGTCGGACCATTGCAAGGCGGCCAGTTCACCGAAT
>DATNEC010000428.1:0-10457 GCA_035606815.1 Pirellulales bacterium | reverse complement strand
TACGCCGATGCTCTGGTGCAGCGGGCCGATGTTTGGCGAAAGAAGGACGAACCCGCCAAGGCGCTGACGGATCTCGACGCGGCCATCGAAATCGATCCGAAAAACGCCGACGCTTACGCTCAGCGAGCCGATCTCCGCAGTTCGCAACAGGAATATCGACTGGCCATCGACGACCTGACCGCCGCTTTGCGGATCAACCCGAAGGACGCGTCGTGCCTATTGCGCAGGTCTTTTGAGTGGAGTCGGAGCGGAAACCTGGAGCAGGCGCTTGAGGATTGCCGGGCCGCCTTGGCGATCGAGCCCAAGAATCTGATGGCGTATTACCAGATGGCGATGGCCCATTCGGCGGCGGGCCAACGCGATGCGGCGCTGGAAGATTTCGCCGCGGCGCTGCGGATCGCCCCGCACGATGAGGAGATCCGCTTTCTTCGCGCGTACGAATTGTTCATTCAAGGCAAACTCGACCTGGCCTTGGCCGACGTCGACCAAGTCATTCAGCACGGGAAGCGGGTGGCCGACGCGTACCATCTGCGGGCTTATTTTCGGCTGCTGCGAAAGAATTGGAAGCAGGCCCTCGCAGATTGCAACGAGGCGATTCGGCTTGGACCCAAGCAGGCAGACTATTGGTGCAGGCGGGCGAACTGCTGGTATGGGATGAAGCAATTCGACAAAGCGATCGAGGACGCCGGCGACGCCTTGCGGGTGGATCCCAAGTCAATCGAAGCCGCGCGCATCCGGCGGCAGGCCCTGGAGGCCAAGGACGATCCGTCCAAAGCGGAAGACCTGCAAACGGGCGGACAAGAAATCGGCGAGGACGCCATTGGTGTCGGGTTGACGGAGGCGCAACTCGCCGCCTCTTATCAAATCGAGCTGCGCGGGCCAAACGGCCTGAAGCTCGCTCTTGAGACTGCCGCCCCGGAGGAATTCTCGCCTGAATTTGATCCCTTCCCGATTCGCATGCCGATGCTCGATGAAGTGCGGGGGCGTTTCAAGCTCACCAGCATTCCAGGCGGCGCGAACGCGGCGCTCTATGCTCGGTTGGAAGCGAAACGGTTATCGCCCCAACAGATCGCGATCCTTCGCGCCGCGAACCCGTCGATGACGCTGACCCAAGCCGATCTCGACGCAGCCCTCTCGGGCACGGACGTGACGAAGATTCTCGTGCTGCGCCCCGGCGAGGGCGAACCGGCCGCGAAGCCGGAATTGGAAGTGCTGACCAGCGCCGAACCCGATCCGAAAGCCGACCCCATCGCGGCGGCCTCGCGCCGCGGCGCCGTCGTCGCCACGCTGTTCCTCAGCAAGCGCCTGCCGCCACGATTCCCTTCGCTGCCCCGCGACGGACTGATCCTAATCTGCCTGCGCGGCCCTAAGGGTCTAACATTAAGTCTTGAGTCTCTGGCGCCAGGAAGGTATGCGGGCCAGCCGCTTCCGATGCCTGCTTATTTCGCCTTGGCTGCCGGCAGTGCCATGCGCTTCAAGCTGGGCGGACTGCCCGCCGCCGAAAAAGATCCGGTCTATGCCCTGCTGACGCTTCCGCCCGCGCAGCCGGCGAAAGCGGGCTTGCTGGCCGACGTAGAGTTGCCGCTTACTTTCTCCCAAGCCGATCTCGACGCCGCCCTTTCAGACAAGACGGTTACGTGCGTGCTCTATCTGGCCAGCGAGGCGAAGGCAGGGAACGCGCCTCGTCTGCAAACGCTGCGCAGCGCGCAAATGGAGCGGGGTAAAGATCCCGTCGCGGAAGCGTCCGACCGTGGCACGGTCCTCGCGATTCTCAAGTTGAGTAAAGATCTCGCGAACTTACCGCCTCAGGCGAACCCTGCTCCACCCACCCGGTAGCCGTCGAGCTATAATCGGGGGCGATGGACTATATTTATCTCGACCACAACGCCACGACCCCGCTGGCGCCCGAAGCCGCCGAGGCCATGGCCCGCTGCCAGGCCGAAATCCGGGGCAACCCGGCCAGCCAACATGCCGCCGGCCGCCGCGCCCGGCAAGTCCTGGAAGACGCGCGCGAGGGGATCGGCCGGCTGTTGGGCGCCCGAATCGACCAGTTTCACGCCGACCGCGTCGTTTTCACCAGCGGCGGCACCGAGGCCAACCATCTGGCCCTGCTCGGTCTGGCGGGCGATGCTCCGGGTCATGCCATCATCTCGGCCATCGAGCATCCCTCGGTCGTCGGCGCGGCGGAACTGCTCCGGCAGCGCGGCTGGCGCATCGATTGCTTGGGCGTTTCGCCCGCCGGCTGGGTCGATCCCGAGGCATTGGAAAGCCTGCTGCACGCGGAAACGCGGTTCGTTTCCGTGATGCTCGGCAACAACGAAACCGGCGTATTGCAGCCCGTCGCACGCTTGGCAGAGCGTTGCGCCGCCGCGGGCGTCGCTCTGCACACCGACGCGTCGCAGGTCGTCGGCAAGCTCTTCGTCGATTTTCGCGGCTTGGGGGTCGATCTGATGACGGTCGCCGCGCACAAGTTTCACGGCCCGGTCGGCATTGGGGCCGTGGTGCTTCGCGAGGGCGTCGAACTGCGGCCGCAGATGTTCGGCGGATTTCAACAGGCAGGCTTGAGGCCGGGCACCGAAAGCGTCGCCTTGGCCGTCGGCATGCACGCGGCCTTGGCCGCATGTACGCGCGATCTTGAAGCGACGCGCCAAATGGCGTCGATGCTGCGAGATCAGTTCGAGGGCCTGCTGCTGGAAGAATGCCCCGAGCTTTCGATCAACGGGGCCGCCGCCGAACGCCTGCCGCAGACCTCGAACGTCGCCTTCCCGGAGGTCGACGGGCAGGCCTTGATGATGGCTTTGGACCTGGCCGGCGTGTGCTGTTCCACCGGTTCGGCCTGCGCCAGCGGCTCCAGCGAGGCCTCGCCAACGCTGCTCGCCATGGGCCTCGAAAAGGGGCTGGCCGAGAGCTGTTTGCGGTTCTCCTTGGGACGCGACGCGACGGCCGCCGAGGTACAACAGGCGGCTCGCCGTATCTTGGAAATATACAAGGATTTGCGATCCAAGAATTCGCGTCGAAAAACGGCCGCCTTGGGTCGCAATCGGGGAAATAATTCGCTATAATCCACCGCATCGTCGCAGGTTCTTTTTTTTGCTGTTGCGGTGCGGCGGTCCAGGCAACAGTTTGGACGGACCCGAATTTGGTGAATGGCGTCTTGAGCATCCTCTCTTCGGGATCTGGCGTTGCGGCCGAGGTTGGTTTCAGTCGAGACCAAGATCGTGTCGCGACCGTGCGCCAGTTTGTCTTCGGACCGGAAAACCGCCTCCCTCTGACGGCCATCGAGCGCCTGCTGGAACAGGGTCTCCTGCTCGAACAGGGTCTCAAGCACGCCGCGGCCGATCGCAAGCGCGAAGCGCCCCCAGACAAACAACTCGACGAAAGCCAACTCGACGAAAGCGCGCCGGGCGCCGCCTACAGCCCGCTCGTTTTGTACGGGCTGCCGGGCAGCGGCAAGTCGCACCTGGCGCAAGATCTGGCCAAGCAATGGCTGCGGCGCCGCAAACATGCCCGCGTCGTCTGCCTTTCGGCCGCCGAGCTTGCTGAACAGTACGTCGAAGCGCTCGAGGAGCACGCGATCGACGCTTGGCGGGTTCGACTGCGCGGCGCCGAACTGCTGATCTTGGAAGACCTGGGCCAAATCGCCGCCAAGCCGCTCGTTCAAGGCGAGTTGCTGCACGCGCTCGATGCGCTGGCCGACCGCCATGCGACCGTCCTCGTCACTTCGCGCGTGGCGCCGGCGGAAATGACGACGCTTGTTCCCGGCTTGCAAAGCCGGTTGTCGGGCGGCCTCTGCGTGCCACTGGCGGCGCCGGGCGAAGCGGCGCGGCAAGAGATCGTGCGTCAGTTGGCCGCGGCCCGGCGACTCGCCCTCGACGAACGGGCGATGCGACGGCTGGCCCAAGCCCTGACGGCGACGGCGCCCGAATTGGCCGGCGCGCTGGCCCAATTGGAACTGTTCGCCCGCTCGCTGCCGGCCGCGACCATCGGCGAAGCGGTCGTCGAGCAATACTTGGCCTCGCGCGAAACGCCCAAGCAGCCCAGCCTGCAAGGCATCGCTTCGCAAACGGCCCGCTACTTCGCGTTGAAAGTCGTCGAGCTGAAAAGCTCCTCGCGGTGCCGTGCGGTGGTGGTCGCTCGCGACGTGGCCATGTATCTGGCCCGGCAGATGACCGGCAAGAGTCTGAAACAGATTGGCGAATTCTTCGGCGGACGCGACCATACCACGGTCTTGCACGGCTGCCGCAAAACCGAAAGCTTGATCCAGAGCGATCCGGGCACGCAGCTCGCCGTGTTCGAGCTGCGCCGCGGATTGGCCGCCGGGTGACCGGCCGTGAACTTCGAAATTCATTTGCCCGTTCTGGCGATGGGGGAAAACGTGTCGACAAATTGTTATTCGCCGAAGGCGCCAAGCCGCCTACCGACAGCGATCCGAAGCGGCCTTTCGAAGCCCGCCGGCGGCGACAATCGAACGACACGCCACGAACGCCGGAGCAACACCTTTTCCCCAGCCCGAACATCTCCGCAAGCGCCTGCACTATAGCCTCTTGAACCACGCCGTTGCATCTCAACGAACAATTCTGCGCCGCCCATTACTGCTGCTACTAAAAGAAATTCTATTAACAGAACGAAGATGCCGGCGAGAACGACCAGCCATGAAAGACCCACGATGAAAGTCCTCTGTGACCGCGAAAAACTCTTCGCCGCGTTTCAAATCGCCAGCGTCGTCGCCCCGGCGCGCAGCCCCAAGCCGATCCTGCGCAACGTCAAGTTCGAGGTCGGCGGACAAGGCGCCGAAGGCCACGGCACGCTGATGGCCACCGATCTCGAAGTCGGCGTCCGCGTGACGCTGGCCGACGTGCAAGTGGAAGCCCCGGGCAGCGCGATCCTGCCGATCGACCGCTTCGGCTCGATCCTGCGCGAATCGTCCGACGCCCAGCTTCGCATCGAGAGCGACGGCCAAGGCACGCTGGTGCGCGGCGATCGCAGCGAATTCAAGCTGCCGGCCGCGAATCCCGACGAGTTTCCGGCGATCGCGGAATTCAACGAGGCCAAGTACCATTCGCTCCCCGCGCGGCTGCTCAAAGAGTTGATCCGCCGCACGGTCTTCGCCACCGACACCGAAAGCAGCCGCTACGCGCTCGGCGGCGTGCTGTTGGAGATGAACGACGACAAGATCACCGCCGTCGGCACCGACGGCCGGCGCCTGGCGATGATGGAAGGGCCGGGCAAGGCGGTAGGCGGCCACCAAACGGGCGACACCATGACCATCGTGCCGACCAAG
Organism: Pirellulales bacterium; assembly: GCA_035606815.1. GTDB lineage: Bacteria > Planctomycetota > Planctomycetia > Pirellulales > JAICIG01 > JAICIG01. The sequence continues at coordinate 5,176 of DATNEC010000428.1, read as the reverse complement.
GCCATGCACTTCATCGAGCGGGCCTTGTCCGACGGCGACGCCGAAGTGCAAGTGGCGACCCGCTCCAACGACGTGCTGATCAAAAGCCCGCGCGTGACAATCTACTCGCGGTTGGTCGAAGGCCGGTTTCCCAAGTGGCGAGACGTTTTCCCCCGGCGTTCGGACGCGGTCAAGATCGAACTGGTCGTCGGCCCGCTGCACTCGGCCGTCCGCCAGGCGGCGATCGTCACCAACGAGGAGAGCCGCGGCGTCGATTTCATCTTCGGCGACGGCAAGGTGGTCTTGTCGGGCCGCGCGGCCGAGATGGGACAATCGCGCGTCGAATTGCCGATCGCCTACGACGGCGCCTCGATCGCGATCACGCTCGATCCGCGTTACGTCAACGACTTTCTGAAGGTGCTCGATCCCGAAAAGACCTTCACCCTGGAAATCAAGGACTCGGAGAGCGCCGCGGTCGGTCTGACGGACGACGGCTACGGCTACGTGATCATGCCGTTGGCCCGCGACCGTCGCGATGTTTGAACGATTCGTGACCCAGTCAAACGTGACCCAGTCAAACGTTGCGCGGCCGCCCTCGGCCGCCCGTGATCCCATGGCCAACGAGCGATGACGCCCCATCCGAACAAAAAACCGGGCCGCCCCAAGGCGATGGCCGACGTGCTGGCCGAACTGATGGCGCGGCGCGGCTATGCCCGCCAACAAGCGTCGGCCGATTACTCCGCGGCCTGGCGCGAGGCCGCCGGAGAACTGATCGCCAACCACACTCGCGTCGGCGGCGTCCGCCGCGGGGCGCTGGAGGTGATCGTCGCCAATTCGGTGCTGCTGCAAGAGCTTACGTTTCAAAAACCATCCATCCTCACCCAACTCGGCCGCCTGTTGCCGCAAGAACGCATCGGCAATCTGAAGTTCCGAGTCGGGCCGATCGAATGATTCGTCCAGCGCAGTTAGCTCCAATGAGCCGTTTATCAATACCAAAACAAAACGTAGGCGAGGCGGGACGAAAAACCGCCTGGGCCGGTCGTTTTGTTTTGTCGCGCTGTTCCTGTCTTTCGCCCCTGACGGGGCTGATCGGTCGGTCGAGGTGCGCGATTCCAGGGGCTTGCGCCCCTGGCTACAGTTTGTCGTCCCTACGGGACTGCCGCCGCGATCGACCGCCATCTCCAATACTCGCATTTAGCCGCGTAGCGGCGAAAGACTGTAGCCAGGGGCGCAAGCCCCTGGAGGCTCGTCGACGGGAAACCGACCTAGCCCCGTCAGGGGCGACAGAACGGGCGAGACAGATCAACATCAAAAAACCGCGCCACGCATTCGGCCCAGGAGATTCCTCAACCGGTATCAATTGCTCGGCTGATGGACCACTCCCGCTAGTCGCCGCGGCGTCTTGAAATCAACTCAGAACTTTTCCCCAAGAGCGATCATGTCCGAAGAAACCACTCCGAATCCCTTGCCGCCTGAAAAGGCCGACAAGGCCGAGAAGCAGGCCGCCGACAAGCTGGCCCATCCGCCGCAGTCGCCCTTGTCGCCGCCTTTGCCGCAAGCGGCGGCCGGCCAATCGCCCGACATGCCCGAATATCGCAAGGTCGAAGGCGATTACGGCGCCGAACAGCTCGAACACCTGAGCGACTTGGAGCACGTCCGCGAGCGGCCGAGCATGTACATCGGCGATACGACCATCCGCGGGCTGCACCACTTGGTGTACGAAGTGGTCGACAACTCCATCGACGAATCGATGGCCGGCCACGCCAAGAACGTGAAGGTCACGATCAACACCGACGGCTCGGTGACGGTCGAAGACGACGGCCGCGGCATCCCCGTCGAACAACACGCCGATCTCGGCTTCTCCACGCTGCAAGGCGTGATGACCGTGCTCAAGTTCGGCGGCAAGTTCTCGAAGGGCGCCTACCAAACCTCGGGCGGTTTGCACGGCGTCGGCGTGACCGTGGTGAATTTTCTCTCCGAATGGTGCGAGGTCGAGGTCCGCCGCGGCGGGCACGTCTACCAGCAGGAATACGAACGCGGCGTGCCCACGACCGATGTCCGCCGCATCGGCACGACCGACAAGCGCGGCACCAAAACGACCTTCAAGGCCGATCCGCAAATCTTTCCGATCACCAAGTTCAACTACAACACGCTCCACAAGCGGCTGCAGGAACTGGCCTTTCTCAACCGGGGCGTGAAGATCACGTTCCACGACGAGCGCACCAAGGAAGGCGACGTGTTCCAGTACGATCGCGGCATCATCGCCTTCGTCGAGCACCTGAACCGGGCCACCGAGCCGGCCCACCCCGACGTGATTTACACGGCGGGCGAATACGAGGGCGTCGGCGTCGAAGTCGCCATGCAGTATTCGAGCGAGTACACGGAAAACGTCTGCAGCTTCGTCAACAACATCAGCACGATCGAAGGCGGCACGCACGTCTCGGGCTTCCGCGCCGCGCTCACGCGCAGCCTGAACAACTACGGCAAGAAGGAAGGGCTGTTCAAAGATCTCGTCCCCTCGGGCGACGATTTTCGCGAAGGGCTGACCGCCGTCCTTTCGCTGCGCGTGCCCGAGCCGCAGTTCGAGGGCCAAACCAAGACCAAGCTCGGCAACGGCGAGGTCGAAGGCATCGTCACCTCGGCGGTCGGCGACTTCCTTTCGCGCTACCTGGAAGAGAATCCCAAAACGGCCAAGCTGATGGTCAATCGCGGCGTGCTGGCCGCCGAGGCCCGCGAGGCCGCCAAAAAGGCCCGGCAGATGGTTCGCGAGCGCAAAGGCGCCCTCTCCGGCGGCGGCCTGCCGGGCAAGCTGCGCGACTGCACCAGCCGCGACGTCGAACGCTGCGAACTGTACCTGGTGGAAGGCGATTCGGCCGGCGGCACGGCCGAAAACGGCCGGCTGCGCGAATACCAAGCCATCTTGCCCTTGCGCGGCAAAATCATCAACGCCTTCAAAAGCCGCGAAGACAAGGTGCTGGCCAACGAAGAAGTCCGCAGCATGATCTCGGCGATCGGCGTCGGCATCGGCGAAGAGATCGACCTCGAAAAGCGGCGCTACAACAAGATCGTGATCATGACCGACGCCGACGTCGACGGCTCGCATATCCGCACGCTGCTGCTGACGTTCTTCTATCGCCAGATGTATCCGCTGATCGCGGGCGGCTACATCTTCGTGGCCCAGCCCCCCTTGTTCCGCGTGAAGAACAAAAAGCGTTCGTACTACGTGCAGACCGAAGAGGAAATGAAGGCCCAACTGTTGGACCTGGGCCTGTCTGAAGGCGTGTTCGATCCGGGCGACGGCCGGCTGATCGAGGGCGACGAGATGAAGCGGCTGTGCAGCATTCTCTCGGCGATGGAAGATTCGATCATCGCCCTGGAGCGCCGCGGCATCAGCCTCCGCGAGCACGCCAAGCGGCAAGACCCGGCCAGCGGCAAGCTGCCGATCTACCACGTCTTTTTGGGCGCCCACGAGCGCTGGTTCGCCACGCGCGAAGAGCTCGACGCCTTCGTGGCCCAGCAGGAAGCGGCGGCGGGCGGAGAGTTCGCCGTCGCCGACCACCCGGCCGGCGAGCAGAACTATCCGGGCGGCGCCCAGGGCGCCAACGGCCACGCGGCCTCGCGGCTGCACATTGTCGAGTTGCACGAGGTCCGCTCGCTCAACAACCAGTTGGCCGAGCTGTCCAAGATGAACTTCGACATTCAATCGCTGATTCGCCAGCAGCGCACCGGCTTGCAGCACGCCCGCTACACGCTCCGCCGCGGCGAGAACGAGATCGGCCTGGAAGATCTTCGCGGGCTATTGGCGGCGGTCCGCTCGGCCGGCGAGAAGGGCCTGCAGATCACGCGCTTCAAGGGTCTGGGCGAAATGGACGCCGAAGAGCTTCGCGACACCACCCTGCACCCGGCGCACCGCACGATGTCTCAAGTCCGCATGGAAGACGCCAGCGCCGCCGACGACCTGTTTCGGATCCTGATGGGCGACAAGGTCGAACCCCGGCGCGAGTTCATCGAGAAGCACGCGCTGGAAGTCAGGAATTTGGATGTATGAACCGTTTTGTTGCCCAGAGAGTTGACGCGCCGATTCTAGGTAAAAGGCGTAGTTGCGGCAGATCCCTGCCCCGCTCGCGAAGCCAAAGGAAGAACGATGGCCAAGAAGCGCCAAAAGAAAACGAGTTTGCTCCCGCTGGAAGGGGCCTTTCCAGACGAGTTTTCGACCGTTACAGCGTCTTTGTCGCGCCGGTATCAATACGTAGATGAGGTCGCGAAGGGGAAGACCGGCCTCGCATGTCGGTTAAGGAATGATTCTAACAACAACCACTTTTATTGTTTGAAGACAGTCCGCCACGACATTACCGACCCCGAGAAGATTGAGGCTATTCGTGACACGTTGCGGAAGGAGGTTCTCATCCTTTCTCCGCTGAGCCACCGTTGCTTGCCGACAATTTACGAACACGATCTTGCGGGATCTAAGCCATATTATGTTTGTACCTATCATCCCGGCAGCACGTTCGGCGAGTTCAAAGCTCGGAGCGAGTCGCTGAAGTTCCAAGAAACGGTCTTCGTACTATCGTCCCTGCTGGACGTGCTCAAATACTTGCACAGTAATGGGCGAACGCACTGCGATCTCCATCAGAACAATGTGATGATAAGCCGCGACGTGCTGCGGCACGGGGTGCTCGTCATTGATTTCAGCTCGGGGCATCGTGATAGCGACAGCTCCTCATACACTGGGAATCGAGGCAATGTCAACTTTAAGGATCCGCAGGGCCAGAGATATTCCGGCGCGAGCGTAGATCGTCGGGAATTCTCGGTGTCTTTTCAGGATTCAGATTTCAATGCCCTTGGTAAGCTTCTTGCAATTATGCGAGATTGCTTTATCGCAAAGGCGCCACCGGCGACGCAGGCGGCCTATGACGACTTTTCGGAATCTCTGCAATCGGGGAAGTTAGATAGCTGGACAAAAATCGAAGACAGATTTCTCTCTGTGCTCGATCCCTACCGGGTCGTCACCGAAAACGGCGATCTCTTCTTGTCGAACCGAGGCGTTCCCCAAGAGATTAGGATCGCGGATTAAATAACTTCCCCGGGTCCGTAGAATTCCTTGTCGGGGCACGACAAGGAGGCGGACCATGTTGATCGAATCGTATTCGCCCGAGACGGAACGGCGGATGAAGGCGTTGTATAAATCCTTGAACGA
>DATNEC010000412.1:0-6263 GCA_035606815.1 Pirellulales bacterium | reverse complement strand
CCTTACGTCGAATTCTCCAAGGAAGTGAAAGGCTTGAAACCTTTCATCCTCGACACGAGCGTGGTCATCGACGGGCGTATCGCCGACGTTGTGGAGACGAAAGTGCTCGACAGCCAGTTGATCATGCCGCGGTTTGTGTTGGGCGAGCTGCAAAACATCGCCGACAGCTCCGACCGGCTCCGCCGCAGCCGCGGACGCCGCGGCCTCGACATTCTCAATCGGCTGCGCTCCAATCCGGCCGTCGATCTGCAGATTTTCGACCGCAACTTGCCGGAGTTCGAGGGGCAGCCGGTCGACCTGAAGTTGGTGCTGCTGGGCAAGCATCTTGACGCCAAGGTCGTGACCAACGACTACAATCTCAACAAAGTGGCCAAGCTGCACGGCGTCGACGTCATCAACTTGAACGAGTTGGCCAACGCGCTGAAGCCGCTGTTCTTGCCCGGCGAAACGCTGGAAGTGCTGGTCGTCAAGCCGGGCGAAGAGCAGGGGCAGGGCGTGGGCTACCTCGACGACGGCACGATGATCGTCATCGAAGGCGGCCGCGAGCACGTCAATAAAACCGTGAAAATCGCGGTCACCAGCGTTTTGCAAACCAGCGCCGGCCGGATGATCTTCGGTCGCTACGAGGGACCTGGCCGGAAAACGGCCGGCGAGTGAGAAGAGTCCTACAGTTCGCGAGGCTCTCCGATCCCGCGCAGGTACTCGGCCAACAGCGCTTGCAAGTCGAGCAAGTTTTGCCAGCGGCGCTCCTCGAGCACGATCGGTTTGCCTTGGCCATCGCTCTGGGCCGAGGCCAGCAAGTCGCGCAGCCGAATGTGCAGGTATTCAATCAGTTCGGAAAGTTGCGCGGCCTGACCCGGACTGAGGCGCTCGGGCAACTCGGGCGGCGACATCGAGTGGTACGTCGCCTGAAGATCGGCGTTCTCGCTGAAATTCAACTCGTATTCAAGGCTGCTGGCGCGCAATGAAGCGGCGGCGTTTTCCGGGCTCACGGTGCCGGTGCCCTTCAAGTCGCCGCCGCGCAGGCTGGCCAGCCGCTCGGCAATTTCTTCGCGCGAACCAACTAGCAACACCGAGCGGCCGACTGCGATCATGTCTCCCACGCGCAAGATGCGCAGTTGGATGTCTTCGCCGTTGACCTTGGTTCCGTTCGTGCTCTCGAGATCGGTCAGCACCAGCTTTTCCTGGTCTTCTTGGATCTTGAGGTGAAAGCGGCTCACGCGCTCGTCGTTGAGCTGCACCAAGTTGCCTTCTTCGCGGCCAATGGTGACGGGCGTCGGCAAGCCTTCGAAAATGCGGCCTCGGTCGGCGCCGTCCAAGACTCGCAGGGTTATCAATGCCATGTGGCGAAGTTCGAAAAACAGCCGACGAGATCGATCCAACGGACGCCGAGCGCTTATAACATGCGAGTTCGCGGAGGGTCAACCCAGGGCTTCCCCATGCCGCGTTTTGGGGCTCGGGTTGAAGAACGCAGCAGGAAAGCGTATTCTTGAAAGTTCACGGGCGCCCGTGGCGCAACTGGACAGCGCATCGGTCTTCGGAACCGAGGGTTACAGGTTCGAATCCTGTCGGGCGTATTTGATTCTACCGCGGGTCCGGCTGGGGGAGCAAGAAATAATTTTTTCCCGGCCGCCTTCTTCAGGCGCAAACAGGCGAAGAATTCGCTTTGAATCTGGCCGCTCTCGTGGCAAAATCGCGGTATGCTCATACCGCAATTCTCTCTGCGCTCGGTGCTTTACGTCACCGCCGGGTGCGCCGTGCTGTCGCTGGTCGCCGCCATGGCGATGCGCGGAACGGCCTGGGCCATGGCGTTGACCGTCGCCGTGGCTTCGTTGTCGATCACGTTCGCGGCCTACGGGGCGATGTTCTTCGCCGTCTGGGTTTTTTCGCTTGTCGCCCCCCGTCGCCGCGCCGCGCGGGAAATCGCTCGTTCCTCGCCGTTCGGGCCGGATCGCTGACATTATTTTCAATTCGCTGAGGTTTTCACGATGGACCGGCGCACGGCTCGATGCCGCATTGGCCTCGTTTGGTTATCGTTGCCGGTTTGCCTCGCGCTAGCCAGTTCGCTCGAAGCCGCCACCGGCAGCACCAGCGTTTCGACCAGCAAAGCGGGCCTCACGCTCGCGGTGAATACCGAGTGGGTCGATTGCGGCGGTTATCGGCCCGTGCGAATCACCGTCACACTCCCCAAGGCCGCGGCCGGCGATCGCAGCTTCCACGTCGAGTTCCACGGCAAGACCTATTACGAGCAGCGCGAGACAAGCGCCAGCCGCGACTTCGATTTGCCCGCCGGCGGGCTGAGCGTGACGGCCATCCTGCTGGTTCCGCAGTCCTTTCCTTGGCAGTTTTATGACATCCACGTCTGGGAGGACGGCAAGTACATCAAATCGCTGTCACAGGAGAACATCGGGGCGGGAGGCAACGGCCAGGATTGGTCGGAGGCTCTGCCGAACATCTTGTTGATAGCCGACAAAATACCTGGCGCCGCGGCGCCCGTGATCGCCCCGGCGGTGGGAATGCCGGCGATGTACTACTCGTCCACGCCCGTGCCCGACAGCAGTTCGCTGGCGGCGCTGTTGCCTGTGCCAGATGCCGCCAGCAGCGGGCGCTTCGCGCGGCCCGTGACGCCCGGCCAAGCCGCGCCCGCCGAGCAACTTGATACTCTGCTCTCGCTGCCGGTCGACCAATTGCCGCAATCGTGGCTGGAATACTCGAGCCTGGACATTATTTGCATCTCGCTGGATCAAGCGCGTCTGCTGGCGGCGCGAGACGTCGAGCGCTGGCAAGCCATCCGAGCATGGACCGTCGCGGGGGGCAATCTGCTGGTTTCGGGCCTGGCGGGAGACACGGAAAAGCTGGCCGAAATCGAACGGCTGCTCGGCGAGCCGCCGGCGCGTTGGCAAGTCAAAGATCCGGCGGCGCGCGGCTGGAAACGTCCGCCGGACGAACTGTTCACATCGAAACTGGCGCCGCCCTTCGGCAAAACCAGGATCAACCAATATGGCGCCCCCATCGCCGTTCCCGCGGCTGGGACGCCGCCGGCTGGGCCCGCGCCAGCCAACGCGGCGCCCGCCAATGCCGCGACGCCTGCCGCGCCGGTTTACGATCCGCCGTTCTACTACCGCAAACATGGCCTGGGCATGCTCGTGGCCGCCTCGGCCGACGATCTGATGGCCCAGCCGCCCGAGCAGTGGGCCGGCGCATTGAACGCGCTCTCTCCCGACCGCTGGCTGTGGTATCGGCGGCATGGCGTTTCGCCGCAACGGCCGAATCGCGACTTTTGGAATCTCCCCATTCCCGGCGTCGGTTTGGCGCCGGTCACGGCGTTTCAAATCTTGATCACCGGCTTCGTGCTGGCCATCGGACCGCTGAACTACTGGTGGCTCCGCCGCCGCGGCAAGCTGCATTTGTTGGTGATGGTCGTGCCGCTTTCCGCCGCGCTGGTCACGCTGGCCCTGTTCGGCTACGCCTTGGCCGTCGATGGGATGGGTGTTCGCGTGCGCGCTCGCACCCTCACCGAAATCGATCAGCGGCGCGGCGAAGCCGCTTGCTGGTCGCGGATTTCCTATTACGCCGGGCTGGCGCCGTCCGGCGGCTTGAAATTCGGCGGCGATACGATGGTCATCCCGCTGGATTCGCAAGCCGATAACGAGTCCCGCGCGATCGGCGCCCGGCGGAGCGCCATTTGGTCTGCGGAGGGCCAGGATCTGACGAACGGCTGGCTTCCTTCGCGCACTCCCGCTCAATTGGTCACGGTACGGTCGCGGGCAAGTTCCGCGGCGGTGCAATTCATTCCGGCCAAAGGCGGCGGCGCGCCGTCGATCGCGAATCGTTTGGGCGCGCCCATCAAGCGGTTGGTCTTGGCCGATGCGGACGGCGCCTATTTCAGCGCGGCCGAAATCGCCGACGACGCCATCGCGCGGCTGGCGCCGGCCGAGTTGGCCAAGGAAGGCGCCGCCTTCCGCGAATTCTGGCAACAGAGCGCCCCGGGCGTGCCGTTGGGCATGGACCAACAATCCAACAATTTCGTCGGGGGACGTCGGTTTCGCTGGCCATCGCCTTGGAACAATTCGCTGCCCGATGCCACGTTGGCATCGGGCCTGTTGGAACGCGGCCTGACCGGGGCGCTCAACCAAGTCTTCCCCAGCTTCGGCGCGGCGCCCGCCGGCTTGGTGCCGCGCAGTTATTTGGCGATCGTCGAGCGCTCGCCCGACGCCGATTATGGCGTCGCTTCGGTGGAGGAAGAGGCCAGCTTGCACGTCGTCGCAGGAAGGTGGTAGGTCGCAGCATGGTTGGCGCCCATCCGATGATCGAGTTGCGCGGCCTTTATCGCCACTTCGGCCGAACGCGCGCGGTGAACGACGTCAGCTTTTCCGTCGCGCGAGGCCAGGTGTTCGGCTACATCGGCCCCAACGGAGCGGGTAAAACCACGAGCATGCGGATTCTGGCCACGCTCGATCAACCGACGTCCGGCGATGCGTTCGTCGACGGCTTTTCGGTAGTCGATGATCCCGACCGGGTCCGCTTTCGACTGGGCTTCATGCCCGATTATTTCGGAACCTATGCCAACGTCAACGTGCGCGAGTATCTCGATTTCTTCGCCCGCGCCTACGGGCTGCGCGGGGCCGAGCGCACGCGCGCGCTGAGCTACGTGATGAGCTTCACCAAGCTCGATACCTTGTCCGAGAAGCCGATCGACGGTCTCTCGAAAGGCATGAAGCAACGGCTCTGCCTGGGCCGCGCGATGATCCACGATCCCGCGGTGATGATTCTCGACGAGCCGGCGGCCGGCCTCGACCCGCGGGCCCGCATCCAACTGCGCGAGATGATCCGCGAATTGGCGGCTGACGGCAAAGCGATCCTGATCAGCTCGCACATTCTGACCGAACTGGCGGAAATGTGCGATCTGGTCGGAATCATCGAGCAGGGTCGGCTGCTGGCCGTCGGCAACGTGGCGGAGATCCAGCGGGGCCACGAAACGCTGCACGCCACGCCGATCCATGCTCGCATTCTCGGCGGCGCCGATGGGGCGAGCCAGTGGCTGGCCGCGCGGCAAGAGATCCAAGAAATCCGCACCGACGGCGAATTGATCGCGTTCGAGCACCGCGGCGACCGCGAGGCCGAAGTCCAGTTGCTGCGAGATCTGGTCCAAGCGGGATTTCCGGTCCTGGCGTTCGGCAGCCAAACTCGCTCGCTGGAAGAGGTTTTCATGCAAGTCACTCGCGGGCACGTCCAATGACCACGATCGAACACCTGCGCACGCCTCCCAGCCCGGAAGGAACCGCGGCCGCGCGCCAAACCTGGTGGGACCGCTTCGACCGAGCGGCCCTGCGCGCCAGCGAGTGGCTGAACCCGATTCTCGTGAAGGAAACGCGGCAGGCCCTCAAGAGCCGGCAGTTCATGATCACCTTCACGCTCGTTCTGACCGCGGCTTGGATCTGGTCGATGTTGGGCGTGTCGATGATCGGGCCGAACATTTATCACGGCTTTCACGGCTGGGACATGTTCTGCGGTTACTTCGTGATCCTGGCCTTTCCGCTATTGGTGATCGTCCCATTTGGGGCCTTTCGCTCGCTGGCCTCCGAGCGCGAAGACGGCACCTACGAATTGCTTTCGGTCACCACCTTGCGGCCCCGGCAGATCGTCAGCGGCAAGCTGGGCAGCGCCGTCGTCCAGATGTTGGTCTATTTTTCGGCCGTGTCTCCCTGTCTGGCGTTCACCTACATGCTCAAGGGGATCGACTTCCCAACCGTGCTCTGCGTGATGTTCTACACGTTCATCGCGTCGTTGGGACTATCGGTAATCGGCCTGGTCGTGGCCACGGCGACGGCCGAAAAGCATTGGCAGATCGTGCTGTCGGTGTTTTTGTTGTTCGGGCTGGCCTTGGCGTTTTACGCGGGCTTGGCCATTGTCATCGGCGGGCTGTCGCAGACTTCCTTGCCGTTTCAGGACCCGGAGTTCTGGGCCGCCAATGCCGCCATGCTGACGGGGTTCGGTGCGTACTTCGTGCTGTTCTTCTGCGTCGCTTCGGCGCAGCTCACATTCGCCAGCAACAATCGCTCTACGGCGTTGCGCGTGGTGATGCTCGCACAACAGGCCCTCTTCACGGGTTGGATGGGCTGGACTTTCCACCACGCCGACGGAGACCTGGAGATCTTGTTTCCTTATCTTATCCTGAGCGGTCTGCACTGGACGATCATGGGCATGTTCATGAACGGGGAGTCGCCCGAGCTGTCGCATCGCGTGAAGCGCCAATTGCCGCA
>DATNEC010000406.1:0-3561 GCA_035606815.1 Pirellulales bacterium | reverse complement strand
CAGCGTCCAGCCGTCGCGCGGCGGCCCGCCCCAGCGCTCGGCGAAGGTTTGTTCGACGTTCGAATCGAATTCCTCGGGCGGGGGCAAGTGGCTCCGCAGGCCGTCCTCGGAGGTCAGTTCCAGACGGTTTTGCCAGGCCCGGTTCGGCATGCGAAGCACCGCGTGCATCCGCCAGCCTCGGCAAGCCACCAGCGCCGGCAGAAAGCGGGCCATGGCCGCGCCGTAACGCCGCGTCTCGCGCAGCACCGAGGCCGGCCCATCGAACCGCAGCACGTAGCGGCCGTCGCCCGCGCGGCGGATGGAGTGCATCAACCGCGCCAGCTTGGCGTACCGCAGAATCGTTTTGAAATCTTCGGCCGCCCAGACGGTCATCTCCACGGCGTCGAACAATGCCGCCTGCGTTTGGGCCACGTTGTAGCGGGCCAACAGGGCCGCGCCGTCGGCGAAACCCTCGAACGTCTTCAAGCGGTGGAACTCGATCACGTCGGCGAACAAATGCCGATCGATCTCTTCCCACGTCGTGCCCCGTTCCGCGGCGATCTCGGCCTTGACGTGCGCCTCTTCATGTTCGAACAGCCGATCGGCCTTGGCGACCAGCGGGTGAAACGCAGCGGCCCGGCGAAAAACCTCGCGGCGCAGCTCGGCGGCCCGGCCGCGCGTGTCGCGGTCGAAGCGGCTGGCGTCGTCGAGCAGCTTGCAGAAGGCGCCGATCCTGCGCATCGGGCAGTCGTGCTCGTCGGCGAACACGGCCTGCACGCCGCGGTGCAGTTCGCGCCGCGTGCGGCCCGCGCCGTTGCGGTAGATGGCCAGCATCCGCTCGGCATAGGCCAGATAGCCGGCATGTTGCGTCCGGCCCAGCCGGTCGGGCAGCACGCGCCCGCCCTTATATTCGGCGATGGCGAGTTCCCTGGTAAGCATCGCTTTCTCTTCGCCGCCGCGAGCGGCGCTCTTCGTTGGTGTCGGCGCAGACGATCTCGTACAGCGTGGCCCGGGCGTGGCCGCTCTTGCGCAGAATGCGGCCCAGCCGCTGCTTGGCCTGCTTGGTCGAGGCCGTGCCGCCGATCACGATCGCCACCTTGACCGCCGGCAGATCGACCCCTTCGTCGAGCACCTGGTTCGCCGCCAGCGCCGGATAAACGCCCGTTTCCAGACCGGACAGCACTTCGGCCCGTTCGCGCTTGCCGCAATGGTTCAGCAAACATGGAATCAAAAATCGCCGCGAAACGTCGCGCGCCATGGCGTTCGAGCCGGCGAACACGATCGTCGGGCTGCCCGCGTGCAGCCGAAACAGATCTTCGAGCACGCGCAGCTTCTCCTCGGCCCGGTCTTCGACGGCCTGCTTGGCGTGATAAGCCCGCAGCGCCCGCCGGGCCGCGGGATCTTTGCCCGATTCGCCGCACAGATCGGCCCACGAGTAGCGCGGCTCGGTCTTTCGCCGCTCGATGAGGTACGACCTCACCTGGCGCGAAAGCGCGTCGTAGCGGGCTTGCTCCTCGGGCGAGAGATGGATCGGAATCCGAATCACTTCGTAGTCGGCCAGCGTCGTGCCGCGGGCGGCCGAAATCGGCATCTCGTAGGCCGTCGGGCCGACGAGCGCCGCAAGATCGACGTGCCGCCCGTCGGACCGCTCGGGCGTGGCGGTCAGCCCCAGCCGCCACGGCGCCGCGCTCATCCGCGCGGCGTCGCGGCGAATGGCGCCGGGCAGGTGATGGCACTCGTCGAACACGATCAGTCCGAACCGATCGCCCAGCCGCTCCATGTGAATGCAGGCGCTGTCATAGGTCGTCACTGAGACGGGCCGTACGCAAAACACGTTGTCGCCGATCACGCCGGCGTCGTAACCCAGCCGTTCGAGAATTCGCCGCTGCCATTGATACATCAAGTCGCGGACGGGCGACACCACGAGCGTCGCGACGGCCATCTGGCGCATGATCGCCAGCGCCACTTCGGTCTTGCCCGTGCCGGTCGGCATCACGATCGCGGCCCGCCGCGTCTCGTTCCACGCGGCGACCGCCGCGAGCTGCTCGGGCCGCAGCTTCTGCAGATTGTCTTGCGGCCAATCGACGGCTTGCCACTGCGCGACGGTATCGTGGCAGACCAATCGGCTCTTCGCCAGCCGCTCGCGCACCGCGGCATATTCCAAGGCATCGATTCGCCAGGCGTTCGCTCGACGGTCCCAGACCCACGGCAGATCGCCAAACGCCTTGCGCACCGCCGCCGCGGGCGCGTGCTCCAGCAGCAGCGTGCCGGAGGAAAAAGACAGGCGTGGCGCGGCGGGAAGCATTCGAGCGGCCGGAACGGGCATTTAGAGGTTGGAAAGCCTACAGATTACCCGATGCAGCAGTCATGGCTATTAGAACAGAGCCGTCCGTTCGGCGGCATCGCCACGCGGCTTGGATGGGACTGGCCCTCCGCCAACGGGGGCGATCGAAGAACGAAAGAGAGCGAGAAGTCCTAAAAACACACTTGTACACGCCCAACTTCCGAGCTGTCCGAGTGCATTTTCACCACTGCGGACACCAGCCGTCAGAACAACTATCGTCGTAAATATTTACTGAGATTGGGCTTGTGGAGAATTCTGCCGATTTGAAAAATATAACGAAAAACTACTGGTAGGTGTTTTCATTTTCGCTATACTTCGAGGATGGAGCACGTCATGCTAGCGGCGGAAGTCCTACGGAAAGCGGAAACCGACCTCCGCGACATAGTTGCTAAGGCTGCGGCCGGCGGTGACTACTCCAGCGTCATGCACATCGCGTCATGGGCCAAAGCAGTTCGCGACCTGCTCGAAAAGAAGCAGCCCAGTCGCGATAATGGCTCCGACTTCAACGTCTCCAACGCAGGCTTGGCGGTCGCAGCTCACGTCAAGAACGGTCGTACTTCGCACAAAAAGCTGAAAGGCGAATACCCCCGTTTCTTCCGTCGCGGAAACGAACTGGTGCGCATCGCCTGGTCGCGCCGCGCGCAGTCTGAGTATCAGCACAAGACATCGGAAGCAGTTCTCAAATCGGTCACTGAGATGCTATCGCGCCTCGGCAGAAAGGGCCGCGTATTTTCCACCGACGAGGTGCTGCCACTGCGTGATCCACAGGGTGCCGAAGTTCCGGCCTACCAAGCCTACGTCTGCATCGCGCTGTTAAAACTGACTGGGCTGATCGAGCAACATGGACGGCAGGGCTACTCTATTTCATCTTCCGATGATTTCTCCAACTCGGTGGACTTAATCTGGCGCAAGCTTCCCTCTAAGTAATCGGAGCCCTAATACATGATCGAGCCGACGCTTCTCAGCGATTCCGTCGTACCCGCCGATTACATCGCCAAGGCGATCAAGGCCACGAGCAGCACCGACATCAATGGATTATTATCCGAGCTCCCCGTGGTGCTGGATGACGACTACGCGTTTAACGAAGAGGCTCCGGAGCAGGGCCAACGCGAACTGTACGCTGAATGGGCAATACGCAGTTTAACCATGCTGTCTTGGCGCGAGTCGCCAAATCCCTTATGCGAAGTTGCGGCGTGCGGACTCGCATAACATGCGTCTTTCATCGCGTCAATTTCAAG
>DATNEC010000400.1:0-9495 GCA_035606815.1 Pirellulales bacterium | reverse complement strand
TGCCGCTGAGAAAACACGAACAGGGAAGAGGAACCCGTAATGCCTGTTTCCATGCGATGCATTTTTCCATCCCTTTAGTCGCTAACTCAAAATGGCAAGTTTCCAGATCACGTTCAACGATTGAATTCCGCACAAGTGATGACAACGATGTCTCATCATCGCGGCCTCAATTCCCACTGTCGCACGTCGCCGAACAGCACGTCGGGATCGAGTGCAATCCCCTGCAGCGAGTCGTCAACGGCGACGTAAACGTCGAGTTGCCAAAGCGGAATAATCGCGGCCGTGCGGGCCACGTGGTCGTGTATCTTGTGCATTAGCGCGCGAATGTCGGCGTATCGTTTGTGCAATGCCAGCTCGCGAAAGAAGCCCGCCAACGAGGCGTCGGGGACAGCGCCCATGAAATTGGCGCCGCCGGCCGCTTGCGCGGCCGGATCGGGATCGAACAGCGGCCACAACTCATACGTTTCGTCGGCGTAGTCGTGGCGCCAGTAAGCCAGGTCGAAGTCGTGGCGGCGAAGGATGCGGTCGGCGAAGTCGTCGGGCGACGCGGCTTCCGGCACGATCGCGATCTCCACCGCCGCCGCCTGGGCCTGGATCTGCCGGCAGGCGCTTTCCGCATCGGCGTCGTCCGACGCATAGACTAGCTTCAAGGGCGCCAGTTGGCCGAGTTCTCGCTGGGCGTTGAGGGCGAAGGCCCGCGCCTGCTCGACGTCGAAAGCGGGCGCGTCGCCGTCGCTGGCCCACGAACTGCGCGGAAACGGGCCGCTCAGTTCGGCGTGGTCGTCGCCGCGGCCCTGGGGGCGAAACACCTTGTCGAGAATGGAACGTCGATCGATCGCATGCGCCAGGGCCAGCCGCAGTTGCTGGTTCTTCATCGCCGCTCGGCGATAATTGGGCGCCAGAAACCAAACGCCGCGCGGACGCAGTTTTTTGACCTGCCTGCGCTGCTCGGTCAGTTGGTCCACTTGCTTCGCCGTCAACCCGTAGGCGAGTTGAACGCGTCCGCTTAATATCTCACCGACCATCTCCTCCGCGGCGAACCGGCGAAAATTGATTTCGCGAATCTTCGGCCGTCCGGCGGCGCGCTCATGGGCCTGCGCCACGAACTGCACGCGGCGGTCCGTTCGTTCGCCCAGGCGATAGGGGCCCGAGCCGACCGGGGCGGCGTTGAAAGCCGCCAACTCCTCCTTCGAGCCGCCGGCCGGAAAACAATGCCGCGGCACGATCGGAAAGCCCATCAGCGAAAGGGGCTGCCAGTAGTCGCGCTTCAGGCGAATCACGGCGGTGAAAGGATCTTCGGCGGCATCCGTCTCTCCGCCGCCGATCAAGCGGGCCAGCGCGGAGGAATACCCCGGGCGCCCCTTGTCTTGCAACAGCTTGATCGTCCAATTCACGTCGGCCGAAGTGCAAAAATGAGGCTGTTCATCCGAGTAATCCGACCATTTCGCGGGGGGCGTCCGCGGCAAGCGGAATTGCCGTCCGCGGGCCAGGGCCAGCGGCTCCCCTTCGGCCAATTGAGCCGCATAGTGCGGCCCGGTCCGCGGGTCGTCGGTCCAACAGATCAAGCTTTCGAACAGGAGCGCCGAAGCGTGCCGCTCCACGGGAGTCAACGCCTGGGGCGGGGCGAAATTGCGCGGCAATTCCGCATAGGCGCACTCCAAAGTCGGATAGGCCAGCCCCAGTTGGCGCCGCAAATCGTCGATCTCCGGAAGTTCCGGAGACGCCAAGCCGGCCAATTCGACGAGCTTCAGCGCCTGCGACCGGTCGGCCTCGGCGAGCCGTTGCGCCTCCTGGAGCAGCGATTTCGATTCGGCTTTCAGGCGCTGGTTGACGCGGTCCGTCGCTTCTCCCGATTCGCGAGGATAGCGGTCGCGGAAGGAGTCGAGCAAATCGCGGGCCGTCTTGAAATCTCGACGCTCGATCGCCGCCTCGGCGGGAACGAGCAGAATCGTCTCGTAGCGCCCCCGCAGCGCCGCACGTCGCGCGCCTTGCGGTTCGCGAAGCTCCGCGTGCGTCCGATCGCAAAGCGCCCGCGCTTCTTGATCTTGCCGGTCGGCGATCAGGCGGTCGATTTCGCCCAGCCGCAGATTGAACAGCGCATCGGCCAATGGTTGCCGAACGTGCGACGCCCAGGCGGCCCCGCGCCGCCGGTTTTGTTGCACGGCCGATTCATGCTGCGCGGCAGCCGTGACGAGCAATTTTTCAGCTTGCTCGATCCGCTCCGGGGCCAGTTGCGATAGATCGACGGCCGCGCCGGGTTCGGTCAAGCGGCGAGCGTCGAGATTCAATTGCTCCGCGGCCAAACCCATCATGCGCAGCTCATAGTAGTCGATGCGCTTAAGCTGGGCCCCCGCGATGGCCTCGCTCGACCCGCTCGCACCCAGGCGGTTGTAGTAATGGAAGGTGAACGTCTGATTTCGCGGTACGGGGAATTCGAGCCAGTCGGGATACAAGGCCGCGCGAAAAGAGCGTTCTTTGCCGGTCCGATCGAGGCTATAGATGATGTCGCAAACCGGCCCGCCCGGTTCGAGCGGCGGCTCGTCCTCCGCGGGGCCTTGTTCCGTCGGCGCCTTTGGCTTGGCCGGCGCCCCCGGATCGGCCGGCGCATCGCTTTCTTTGGGCGTCGTTTCCGCCGGCTGCTTGGCGGCCGGCGGCGACTTGCGAGGCGGCGCATCGAGCGGCGGTTCCTCTTCGTCCTCCGCCGAGGGGGCCGAAGCCTTTGCCGTCGGCTTCTCGTTTTCGCGCTTCTCGGCCGTTGCGGCTTGCGGTTCGTCGGCGCGCACGCGGCGCGCCCATCCGGACGGGCCGTCGGCCAAGCCGGCAGCCAACGCCGCCAAGAGACAAAGCTTCGAGAGACAATAGACCGCTCGGCATTTCATGGCGACCGCTCCGCAAGTTCATTGGCCTGGGCCGGCATCGGCACAATCAACAGCGAGCCGTCAACGAGCGGGACGAGCATTTGCTCCTTGCCCAGCGGCGCGGCCGCGGCGGCGGGGCCTGCGCGAGGGCCAAGCTCTTGCCGCCACAGCAGTTCGCCATCCTCGCGGCGAAGCCCCGAGATGTGCCGGCTGCCGTCGGTGACCAGCAGCACGTCGCCGGCCGCGGCCGGCGCGCCGCAGATCCGGCCGCCGAATTCTTTCGCGATCCAGCTTGGCTGGCCGGCTTGTTCCTCGCCGCCGACCGCGAGGCAAGCCAGGCGCCGCTCGTCGACGACGGCGAACAAGCAGCCTTCATGAGCGACGAGATCGCCCGTCAGCCGGCCTCCGAGAGACCATGCCTGCCAATGCCGGGCGGGGTTGCGAACGTCCAGTGAATGGACCTCGCCCGCAGCATCGGCGACGTAAATTCGGTCTTTCGCGATCAGGCAGGCGCCGGTCAGCGGGTGCGGCGACTCGTAGGCTGCGCCACGGGGCGTCCATTGGCTGACGAAATCCTTCGTCTCGAATTCCAGCCGCCGCAGACGCCGCTTGGCGTCGCAAATCAGGATGGCGTCGGAGGCCAGGGGATAGATTTCGGCCTGGTCCGGCCCCGGGTCGGTCTCGTGCGACCAACGGAAGGTCTGCTCGTTGGCCAGGCCGCTAGGCCGCCCGTCGAGCCGCAGCCGGTAGATGCGGCCGTCCGCGCAGGGCACGACCAGGAATTCGCCGGCCACCGCGGGGCGGCCTTGCAGGCGTTCGACCAGCGCAAGTTTTCGCCAATCATCGCGAGAATCAAGAGCGCGCACGGCGATCGTCTTTCCGCCGTCCAATGCCGCGGCCAGGTAGATGGCGCCGTCCGCCGCGCGCAGCCGCATCAGGTCGCCGCCGCTCAAGTCGTGGGGCAAGGCGAAATCGGCCGCCGGTTCGACGAGGGCGGCGGCTTCCGGCGGAGCGCCCGGCGACGGAACCGGAATCTCCACGCTCTGTCCGCTGGCGTCGATCACCACGGTCCGATCGGCGAGCGGAATCGGATCGCCTACCGCTTGCACGCCCAATTGGCGCTGCCACAGGCGGCGTCCGTCGTCGCCGTTGACGGCCGTGGCATGGCAGCGGCTGCCGTCATCCGTCATGGTCGTCAAAAACAACAGCAGTTCGTCGGCCTTGGAGATCGTCTGCGCCTGATGCACGGGATTGCCGGCCAGCGCCGGCGGGACCGAGTCGTTGGGCCAAACGGTGCGCACGGTTTGCTCGAACCAATCGATGGCCAGCTTCCGCAACACGCCGCCCGCCACGACCCAAACCAAGTAATCGTCGGCGCGGACCGCGAGAGACTTGGACGCGCCGTTGGCCGGCAGCCGCCAGGCGCCGCTTTCTCCCGGAGTCTCGATCAAGCGGTAGATCGCCTCATTGCGATTGTCGAGATTCAGCCCGAACAGCCCCAACACGCCCTGGTCGGTCGCCAACGTAATGCGGTCGGGCGTCGAGTGCGGCGGGAACCACGACCAGCCCGGCACGGCCGATTCGCCGAGCGGCTTGGCTTCGGAATCGGCAAAGCCGGCGGCCCCGATTTCGAAGACGCGCAGCTTCGTCTGCTGCAAGCCGGAAGACTCGGACAAGACAAAATATTGGCCGACGACGATCGGTTCCGAACGGATGGCGCCGCTGGGGTGCCGGGTGCGAAGCACCGAGCGGCAGGCCGCTCGGCGCGCGTCGTCAATGGCCGCCGGGTCCAAGGCGAACACCCGTTCCGAATCGGCCGGAAAAAAAGCCAGCTTGCTGCGCGGGTCGTAGGCCCCTCCGACGGTCACCGGCCGGCCGAGTCGAAAGCGGCCCAGCGACTTGCCCAGCGCCAATTCCAAAACGTGGATTTCGCCGCCGGCCGTGGGCAGCAGTCCGCGCCGCCGGGCGCCTCGCTGGCCGTCGGCCATTCGCAGCACGGTCAAGGGGGCCGAGATATCGCCGTCGACTCGGCGCCTCCACAGCACTTTGCCCGTGGCGGCATCGAGCGCGACGAGAGCGCCCTCCTCGGACGACGCGGCAATCAACATTTCCGGCGAGGCGCCGGTTTCCTCAAGACGGACGGGCGGCCGGTAAGAGTCGAGCCCGACGCGGTAAAACCAGAGCAACGCCCCGCGCCGGTCGAACGCATACAAGACGCCGCGGGCCAACGACACGATCGTATCGCCTGCCGGCGGAGGGCCGCCCGCCGCCGCGTCGGGCGGGCCCCACACGACGGCCACGGTCCGCTGGCCGGCGTGCGACGGTTCTGCGGGCGCCAGAGCCTCGGCGGCCTCGGGCGAATGCGCGATGAACTTTACGTGCGAAGCCTCGGCCGCTCGGGCCGCCGCCCGCTGCCGGACGATCTCGGCGTCTTTTGCCAAGTCAGGCTCGGCGGCCAGCAAGCGGTCGACTCGCAGGTTGAGTTCGTCGAAGCCCACAGCGGCGTCGGCTTGCTGGATCTGTTCGAACAACGTCAGGATCTCGAGCCGCGCCAGTTGGCGGCGGACTTGCGCCGCCGCGCCGTCGATCGTGGCGCCGAGTTTCTTGGTCTGCTCCGGAACCCAGGCGTCTGGCATCGATTCGGCCACGGTCGACAGCAGTTCGTGCGCTTGCCGGGCGCCCTTCAGATCGGCCTCGGCTCGGCGAGCGCGGGCCAGGTCGCCGCGACGCGCGGCCTGCCCGGCGCGCGCCACGAAACGTTCGACGAGCCGGGCCGCGGCCTGATAGAGATCGGCCGCGTAGTCGCGGTAAGCGGGACTGTCGCGATGCGTGCGGAAGATCCGCCGCATTGCCTCGAGTCCCTTATCGGCATTTCCGGTTTGAGAGAATATTCCCTCTCCGGCGTCGCACATGTCGGCGAAAAACGGCACGTCCTGGGTATAGGGCGAATCGGGAAAACGCTCGCGATATTCCTCCAATGCCTGCTTCGCCCGGCTCCATTTGTGCTCCTGATAATCTTCTTGCAGCGCTTGCCAGCGGGTCTCGGGCGCCTTGAGGGCCGCTTGCCATTGGAGATAGCCGACAAGCCCCGCCAACACAACGATCGCGCCCAGCGCGCCGAACTCGAAATGACGCAGCCCGCGCCTTTGCTTCCGGGGCCGCAGATAGCTCTTGGCCGGGCCGCCATCTTTCGGCTTGTTCATATCGCCGGGCGACGATTTGCGTTCGCTTGCGGAAGCGCCGGTTGGAGAGTCGCTGGCGATGGCGCCCGCGCCAACGGACTCATCGGCGGCCGGTGCGGCGGCCGGATTCGACGGCGCCGCGGCGGCCGTGGGCCGATTGATCCGCACGGGCGGCGCCTCGTTCGAGCCGAAGACTGGCGGCGTCGCGGCGGCTTCCTCGGAAATCTTCGGCGGCTCGATCGTGCGGGCCAGCGGAAGTTGGAATTCCGGCGGCGAGTCGTCGAGGGCCGGCGGCAAATCGGCGGCTGCCTCTGGCTCCGCGGCGGCCGGCAGTTCGGCGACGAACCAACGCCGGCAGAGCTTGTTTTGGCATTGAATCCGTTTGCCGATGGCCTCGGTCCGCAAGTGATAGACTTCGCCGCATTCCGGGCAGGCGACGTCGATCAGCGGGTTACCGAGCGGCATGACGCAAGCGTTCCAAAAACGGCAGTCCTAAAAGTCAAGTTCTAAAAACCAGGCGAGAGCGGCGGCCTTTCGGAAGGCCCAGCGGCGGGCTTGGCTGGTCCGGCTCGCGACCCGGCCGGCCGCTTGCGAGAGATGAAATGCACCTTTTCGATCTGGGCCGCTCCCGCCGCGTCGAGCACCTGGACGACCGTCGTTTGCGTCACGTCGTCGGCCATGTCGAGGGCGATCTCCGGTTGGCCGGCTGTTTGGCGCTGCGCCGCGGCGCGAAGCGCGTGGCCGAGCCCCTCCATGGCCACGGGCGCCCCATTGACCGTGACCGAGCGATCGTCCGTCACGCGAACCATGATGTTTTGCGACGCCAACTCGGCCATCGTCACCGTAGGGGGCGCCTCGTCTTCGCCGCCGAGCGGCGGCAGAGCGAGCGTCTTTTGCACCACGTAGGTCGCGGCGATCATGAAAAAGATCAACAGTTGAAACGTGACGTCGATCATCGGCGTCATGTCCATTTCGGCGTCTTCCGCCGAGGGACGGCGAAACAGGGGCTGGGGCGGCAGAAATTCTTCGAGTTCCGGATGTTCGCCGACCAAGATCCAATCGGCGTCTCGCGGGCCGCGGGCCTGGTCGTGCGGCCCCCAGACGCCGTCTTGCAGGCCCTGGGCGAGCCGCTCGAAGCGCACAGGGCGCCCCGGCCCTTGATCGTCCTCGATTCGCACTCGCCAGTCCGACATGCGCCGCACGCGCCTCCGCCGCTTCAGTGTTTTTCTTCGACGCCGAGCATGATCTTGCCCAGGTTCGAGACCGCGCCCAGACGCTCGACCAACTCTCGCACCTTGATATATCTTGCCGCCTTGTGCGCGCTGATGATGATCTCCAGCGCGTGGTCCGACGCCGCGGCGTTGCCGGCCACTTCGCGGACCAGCGCGTCGAGCGAGGCCGCCGCGTTCTCCGGGCTGACCGCGTCACCCACGTAGTAGCGCCCTTGTTCATCGACGATGATCGTCTGGCGGCCGGCGGCGTCGATGCCGCGGCCGTAGACCGCCTCCGGAACGGCGATCGGCGCCGGGTTCGCCAGGCTGTTCGTGAGCATGAAGAAGATCAGCAATTGAAACGTGACGTCGATCATCGGCGTCATGTCCATCTCGGCCTCCTCGCCGCGATGCTTGGGCCGCCGAACGACCCACGAAGCGGCCTCGTCGACGTCCTGTTCCGGCGCCTCCTCGCCTTCGGGCGCCGATTCGCGGGCCAGGCCCTGGGGCAAGTGGGCGGCCAACTCGGGAACGTCGCCCACGCGGCGCCAGCGCTGAGCGCCCGCTTTGCGCACCAGGTCGTCCGGCGCGATCCGGCCCTCCATCGCCCACGTCATCAGCGTTTTCGCGGTCACGCCGTCGTAAACGCGATCGAGTGCCACGATCTTCAATTCCATCGTCGACTTAGGCATGGCGCGCGACTAGCCCCCGGCCGGCTTCTTGGGCAGCTTCGGCAATAAGTCCATCGCGGCCTGCGCGGCCCGCTGCAATTCAAGCTCGAAGCGATTGACCCGCTCGCGAAACATCGTGTAGGCGAAAATCAACGGGATCGCAATCAGCAGCCCCTCGGCGGTGGTGAACAGCGCCATGCCGATGTCGTTCGAGAGATCGGCCGGATTGACCTTGGTGGCGCTGGCGATTTTTTCGAAAGCAAGGATCATGCCCCACACGGTGCCCAGCAGTCCGAGCATCGGCGCCAACTTGGCGAAGACCAGGATCAGCGGCAGCAAAAAGTTCAAGTCGGGCAGGATTTCCAATTCGATCAGGTTGCCCATCGCGCTGCGCGTCGCCACTTTCCCCTCGTGGCCGGTTTGCAAGACGGTCGCGAACAGTTTGGGGACCACGCCCGGCTCCTGATCGCAGAGTTGGGCCGCGCCCTCCAGGCCGTCCTGCGCCAACGCCTGGTTCAATCGCGCGAGAAAATCGACCAGATCGGTCTTGGCGTTCATATTCAGCCACAAACGCCACAGCACCACGGTCAGGCTGGCGAGGCTCAGCGCGAGAAACACCACCGTGAAGATCGGCCCGTTCGCCTCGATGATGTGCTTGATGCTCATCTACGACTGCTCCGCTTCCTTAACACCAAAGAATGCCGCCCGAAGGTTCTTGAGACGCGCGGCGAGAGGCGCCGATCCTAACGCGGCTCCTGCGCGAATACAATCACGTCGTATCCTCCCCCGCGGCGAACGACCTTGAACTCCGTCTTGGCGATCTGATCTTCTCTCAGGTTGGCATAGGAGAGTTCCAATTTCAACATCTTTTCTTCCAGCGCGGCGGGCAGAAAGGCCAGCATGTAGGCGGTTGGCGTCATATTCAGCAAGGCGGCGACGCCGGCGATGGTCGTCGGGTTCTCTTCGAGCCAGTAGAGGCGGTTTTCCTTGTCCAGGTTTTGCACCTGCGAGTGGGGCGGCTGCGACGTGAGGTGCGAAAAGAAGCGGAATTTGTCGTTCGGCAGGGGCAACGCCAGTTCGGCGCCGAGGGCCTCATATTGGGCCAACAGATCTTCGTACGACGTGTGCTCGAAGCGCAGGATCCAGCGGCCATTGCGCGCCGCCCGGCCGCTGGCGCCTTTGCCTCCTCCGCCCCCGGTCCCGCCGCCGGCGCCGCCCGCCGCAACGCCGTCGCCGCGGGCTCCGCCGCCGCCCGACTGGCCGAGATTCTGTTGCAGCCGCGACTTGGCGCGATCGAGGCTTTGCCGCGCTTGCCGCGCCGCCCGCGATGCGGAACTGGCGGCCGTGGCCGCCTGGGCGGCAAGATCTTGGGCGGTCGGCGCGTCGATCTCCGCCGCCGCCGCCGTCGGCTTGATATGCGTGTTCACGGCTTCGACGGGCATCGTATCGGAAGGCGCATCGTCGGCCGGACCTTCGGCGCCGGTCGCCGCGGGCGTTTCCGACAGGGGCTGGCCGACGGCCGGCAGTCCGTCGCCCATCCCCGGCGCGGCGTCTGGCTCGTCGCCGACCTGCA
>DATNEC010000371.1:0-2642 GCA_035606815.1 Pirellulales bacterium | reverse complement strand
CTGCAAGCCGGCGACGTCGTGCTCACGTTCGACGGCGTCCGCGTCGAAAACGACAGCCACCTGATCTACCTGGTGAGCTTGACCAACATTGGCGAAGAGGTGCCTTTGACGGTCTTCCGCAACGGGCAGATGCTGAAAATTGTCGTCAAAGTCGGCAACAAGAGCGACTTCGAGCGGTAGGCGGCGGCTTATGTTTGGATTGCCGCAGGATATCGACCTTGGATTTTTTGATGCTCGTGAGCTCGAGCAAGTCTGCATTGGAGCGCACGTAGTCATCCTCAATTTCGATGAGGATGTTTCATTGACCATCGAAGGTGACATTTGCCACCGATCTTCCGCGGGCGCGGTGATGACGTTCACCAGCTCGACGAGCGCAGCGGCGACCTTGGTCGGTCTAATTAATGGCAAAGTGCTGACCGCTCTAAGAATTCATCCAGGCACGCTGTCGTTGCGGTTTTCAAATGGAGAGTCCCTGGAAATACCCGACACGAACGAGTGTTACGAGTCCTATCAGATTTGGCACGGACAACGAGTGATCGTTGTATGATTAGGGCAGCCCCTAGGCGGCGGCTTGGTGCAAGGCGCGCATTACGGCGTCGATGACCGCGGCCGAATCGACGCCGGTGGCGACGTCCATGTTCGCGCGCCATTCGGGCGCGTGGCGGCGATCGAAGACCGTCGCCCCCAGCGTCAACTCGCCCTGGGTCTCGACGTCGCCGGCCAAGCGCTCGGTGGTGAACAGTTCCGGATTCAAGGCCGCGACGATCGCCACGGCGTCGTGCAGCAGCACGCCTTCCAGCCCGAGCAGTTGGCGGTGCGAGCGGAAGGCGAACGGCAGCACGTGGCGCAGGAAACGCCCGGCATTGGTCGATTCGTCGGGCAACTGGTCGAGCAGGTCGTAGGTCATCACCACCTGGTTCGTCACGTCGAGCGGCACCAGCGTCTTGGTGGTCCGCGAGCGGAACACTTCGCGCGCCGCGACGGGGTCGCAAAACATGTTGAACTCTGCGGCGGGCGTGATATTGCCCGGCCCTTTGACGGCGCCCCCCATGATAATCAACTGGCCGACCTGATCGGCCAACGACGGATCGCGGCGGAAAGCGTTGGCGATGTTGGTCAGCGGGCCCAGGGCGATGATGGTGACCGCCTCGGGGGCCATCCGAATCTCGTCCGTTATCACTTTCTCGGCCGGATGCTGGTGGTGCAACTCGGCGACGGGAAAGTTCGCGTTGCCCAGACCATCGGCGCCGAAAATCGCCCGCGAATCGACCAGCGGCGCCCGTTCCGGCTGAACGGCCGCGCCGACGCGCGGCCAGCGCGGCGGATCGAGCTGCTCGATGATCGCCTGAACGTTGCGCGTGGCTTGCTCGGCCGGGACGTTGCCGGCGACCGCGGTGACGGCCACCACTTCCAGCCGCGGATCGAACAGGGCCATGGTCATGGCCACGGCGTCGTCGATCCCCGGATCGACGTCGAGGATCACTTTACGAGCCATGCGGTCGCGTTGAACTCCAAGTCCAAGAGAGATGAGGGCTTCCGAGCATTCGCCGATTGTAGATATTCTCGCGAGAAGCAACAAGCCGCGGGGCAGGGTTCGAGGTTCCAGCAACGAACCGCCGGTATCATCCCTCGCGAAGTCCTAGTAAAATCCGCCCATAGACTCCGCCGAGGAGCGAGTAATATTGAGAGCAACGCGAGCGCGGTTCCGAGTTTTGGGTTCCAAGTTCAATCCCCAACCTCCAATCCCCAATCACCTTGATCGAACGCACCCTGGGACGTCTGGCTGCCGGCGAGAACCTGTCGCTCGATGAGACGGCCGCCGCCATCGACGACATCATGCAAGGCCATTGGAGCGAGGGCCAAATCGCCCTGCTGCTCAACGGCCTGCGGCTCAAGGGAGAAACCGTCGACGAGATCGCCGGCGCGGCGCTCGCCATGCGGCGCCACATGACGCCTATCGCCAGCCGCCGCGAAGGGGTGATCGATACCTGCGGCACAGGGGGCAATTCCTCGGGCGCATTCAACATCAGCACCACGGCCGCGCTGGTCGCCGCCGCGGCCGGGGCGCCGGTCGCCAAGCACGGCAATCGCAAGGTGACGAGCAATAGCGGCTCGGCCGACGTGCTGGCCCAACTCGGCGTGAACCTCGACGCGAACGTCGAGTGCGTCGCGGCTTGCCTCGACGAGTTGGGCGTGTGTTTCTGCTTCGCCCCGCTGTTGCACGCCGCGATGAAGCACGTGG
Organism: Pirellulales bacterium; assembly: GCA_035606815.1. Classification (GTDB taxonomy): domain Bacteria; phylum Planctomycetota; class Planctomycetia; order Pirellulales; family JAICIG01; genus JAICIG01. The sequence goes on along the minus strand of DATNEC010000371.1, from coordinate 400 downwards.
CCCCGGTGCGGCAGAAGCTGGGCGTGCGCACGATTTTCAACCTCTTAGGCCCGCTCACCAACCCGGCCGGGGCGCCCTTTCAACTGCTGGGCGTCGGCCGCGACGAGTTGCGGCCGCTGTTGGCCGCCGTGCTGGCGCGGCTCGGCACGCGGCGCGCCGCGGTGGTCCGCGGCGCCGACGGACTGGGCGAAGTCACGCTGGCCGGCGAAACGCGGGTGACCGAGGTCCGCGACGGCGAACTGCGCGAGTTCGTCTGGACGCCCGCCGACTTCGGTCTCGAACGGGCGAGCCTCGAATCAATCGAAGTCGCCGGGCCCGAGCAAAGCGCCGCGCTGGTGCGCGAAGTGCTCGCCGGTCGTTCGGGCGCCGCGCGCGACATCGTGCTGATGAACGCCGCCGC
>DATNEC010000514.1:0-7803 GCA_035606815.1 Pirellulales bacterium | reverse complement strand
AGGGCTGGCCGTCCAGAAGACGTCGAGCCAGCGGCGAATGGCGCCGTCCGCCGTGCTGCACGTGGTGGGCGCGAGCACCAACAGTCCGCAGAACAACGTCATGAACCAGAAGAAATTGCCCCAACCGGGGCCGTTCAAGCTGGTGACGTGCTGGCCGATGTTCTCGGCGGTCATGCCCGCGGCGGTCCATTCGTTCGCCGCCGTGCCGCGGCGCAGGAACTGCACCGAGAGCATGCTAGGCAGGCCCAGCCCGATGAAGCAGGCCGGCATCCAGACAACCAATTGATCGCGCATCAAATGCCGATACCAGCGGCGCCAGCGCGATAACGATTCTTGGGTGATCTGGAACACGCAACCTACATGCGAGAGTTGCAAGTGGTGTCCGCCGACGACGCTGGGGATGGCCCCCACGTGCGATCCCATGCCCCAACCCTGGTCGCGAGTGTAATTGCTTAGCGGAGTGTTCGACAGTCCGCCCTGGCCCGAAATGGCCACCATTGCGCAGAGCAAGGCGATCATATCGAGATTGACGTGCGGAAACCCGCGGCCCTGGAACAACGAGACGAAAATGTTGTCGATGTTGTCGCCGTCGCGAATGCCGTCATGGTCCTCGTCGATGAAGCGATCGTCCTTGCCGTCTCCGTTATCATCAACTCCCTTTTCCACGCCGTCCAGACGGCCGTCGCCGTCCCAATCTTCGCCGGGATCGAGCCGGCCGTTGCCGTTGAGATCCTCGCCGCGCGTCACCGGCACGTTGCCGAACTTGAAGAAGCCGGTCGCGATTTCGCTCCACGTTTGCGGCTGGGAATAGAGAAGACCGACGATCAAGAGAAAGCCGAAGACCGTGACGATTTTGAACGACATCACGGCCTTCAGCGAATTGTAAACCTTGCCCCCGAAAATCAGCGGGACCATGGCCAGCACGAAAATCGCGCCGCCGAGCGCCTTCAGCAGCCGGGCGTCGTTGAAGGCGAAGCCGAACACGCTGAACAACGTTTCTGTCGCCTGGGGATCGGGCATCCGTTTATACATCAGCGCGAAGACCGGCGTGGCGCAGCTCGAGGCCAGATAGGGAAACAGCGCGCCGAAGTCGAGCGCCATATAAACGAACACCCAAAACATAGGCCCCGGCAGCGTGCGGAACTTGCCGGTGAAGATCGGCTCGCCGCAATACAGCGTGTAGCGGCTGATCTCCATGTTGTAGACGACTTGCGAGAGGATGCTGAGCGTGGCCAGCCACAACAGCGCGCCGCCATAGCGGGCCGTGACCATCGGGCCCATCAGCCACTCGCCGCCGCCGATCGCGGCCCCCCCCATCAGCAGCCCGGGGCCGAGCATGGCAGCCCAGTTTTTCCAGGTGAACCGCGGCGCATCGGGCAATTCGGCGGTCGTCCAGCGCGGCATCGCCGGCACGCCCGGGTGCGGCGCCTCGAACGTCGATTTCGATCGCGGCGAAGGGCCATCGACGGCGGAAGCGAGCGGCGGGCTGGCGGTGGAATCCATGCGTTTCATGCCGGGGCGGGACAATCGAATGGGCGATGGCGCGGAGCGTCAACGATCGCCTTTGATGATGCCAGCAATCCGCGCGCTTATCAAGCGTTTTGAGCGATGCATTTTTTTCGATCGCCGACGAAATTCGCTTGAGCCACGGATGAAGTACAGATGAAACGCGGATGGAACGCCGATCAATCTGAATCCGATCCGTGTTTCATCCGTGACCGCTTTTTTATATCGTGAGTCAAAAAGGATCTTCAATGCCGCCAACTCCGCATGTGGAAAAGCACTTCACCGCGTCCGAGACGGTCCGCGATATCGTGATCGGCATGTCGGACGGGCTGACCGTCCCGTTCGCGCTCGCGGCGGGACTTTCCGGCGCCGTCGAAGCGACCGGGATCATCGTGACCGCGGGCGTCGCCGAAATCGCCGCCGGCTCGATCGCAATGGGGCTGGGCGGCTTCTTGGCGGCCAAGACCGACGCCGAGCACTTCGCCTCGGAGCAGGCCCGCGAGGAACGAGAAACCTACGATATGCCCGAGGTCGAAGCGGAAGAGGTGGCGCAGATCTTTCGCGATTATGGCCTGGGAAAAGATGCCGTCGCCGCCGCGGTGGCCGCTCTGCGCAGCGACCGCAAGCGCTGGGTCGATTTCATGATGCGGTTCGAGTTGGGCTTGGAGCGGCCCGATCCCAAGCGCGCCCGCGCCAGCGCCCTGACGATCGCCGCGTCGTACATCGTCGGCGGGTTCGTGCCGCTGTCGCCTTATATCGTTCTGCCTTGGCTTGGCATGCCGTCCGTCAACCAGGCGCTCGTCGGTTCGATCTTCGTCACGCTCTTGGCCTTGGCGGCATTCGGTTATATCAAGGGTCGCTTCACCACTCCGCGTCCGCTGCGCAGCGCCTGGCAGACGGTCGGCGTGGGCGGCCTCGCCGCCGCCGCGGCGTTTGGGGTCGCGAAGTTGATCGGCTGAGACGCCCTCTCCCTTTGGAACGACGGGGGGTTGGTCTTGGCTCGAAGTGCCGGATGGATTGAATTGCGCCGAAGAGACGGGTTTGGGGAGTTGCGCTGCCTTGTAGGGAACGCCCTCCGTGGCATTCCGGGGGGCGCCAATCGACGACCTTTTCCCCGGCTCACGGAACGTCACGGAGGGCGTTCCCTACAGAACATGCGAGTTTCTTCGAAAGCTTTCTGCAAATTGACTTCCGAGGCGGAAAACCTATTTGACTATAGGGGCGCTTTCTCGTCTTGACCTCCTTCTCGTCTTGACCTCCGCGGCAAGGGACGAGAATCAAGAGGCGGATGAAACGCGAATCGTGGGAAGGCGGACGGCGTGACGCATTCGGACTGGCTGATCCTCGTCAGCGTGATCGTGTTGCTGGTCGACCTGATCGTCGGCATCGCGATCGGTTGGTGGGTCCATGAAGCCAACAGCGCGAGAGTCGAGGCTTTCAACGCCCGGCAGGCGGTCGATGCGCTGCAGCAACTGCACAGCCTGACCTGCGAAGTCTCGGGGCGCGTCGGCGAGCACATGACGCGCGTCGACTCGATCAGCCAGGAGCTGATCACGCTCCGCGCTTCCTGCAACGGACCGAAAGACCGGGCCGTCGTTGACGCTGTTTCGCAGATCGTGCAAGTCAACGAAGAACTGACCGGCCAACTCAGCCAGGCCAAGCTCAAGCTGCAAGAACAGGCCGAAACGATCGAAGCCCAGGCGGCGGTCGCGATGATGGATCTCGTCACCGGGTTGCCGAACCGCCGCGGATTCGACGATGAGTTGCGGCGCGAAGTGGCCCAGTGGCAGCAGCAAGATACGCCGCTGTCGATCGTGTTGATCGACGTGGATAACCTGCACGCCCTGCAGCAAGAACACGGCCCGCAGGCCGCCGACGAGATTCTGCGCGGCGTAGCGCAGGTGCTCAACGAGACGATGCGGGCGATGGATTTCATTTCCCGCTACGCCGACGATCAGTTCGCCGTGCTGTTTCCGGGCACGCATCTGGGCGAGGCGAAGGAGGCGGCGGAGCGCGTGCGCGCGGCGGTCGACGCCCGCGCGTTTCATATCGATCAAACGCCCGTCAAGATCACGATCAGCGAGGGCGTCGCCGAGGCGCTGCCCGGCGATGATTTCGGTTCGCTCGTCAAGCGCACGCATACGGCGCTCGAGGCGTCGCGCGAAGCCGGGCGCAACTGCGCTCACCTGCACGACGGCAACAAGTGCGAAGCGATCGTACCGGCGGGCGGCGTCGCGGTGCGCGGCTTGAATCTCAACGCGGAGGAGATGCAAGCCCTGGCGCGCCAACTGCAGGCCCTGCCGGTCGACCCGAATCTCGACCCCCTGACGGGCCTGTTGAACCGTCGCAGTTTTTTCGAGGGTCTCCGCCACCGCATCGCCGAACACAACCTGGCCAACACGACGCTGTGCCTAGTGCTCGTCGATCTCGACAATCTCAAGCTCCTCAACCGCACCCACGGCCAACTTGTCGGCGACGTGGTGCTGCGCACGATCACGCAAATCATTCGCACCGCCACCCGCGCCCATCTCGACCTGGCCGCCCGCTACGAAGACGCCAAGCTGGCCATCGTATTGATGAACAGCGAATTGGACGACGCTTTGGCGGTGGCCGAACGCATTCGCCGCGCCATCGCCGCCTGCAAGCTACGGGCGGAAGGGGCCGAGGTCAGCGTCACGGTCAGTTCGGGCATCGCCGAGTCGCACGGCGGCGATTCGGTAGCGCTCTTGAAGATGGCCGACATTGCGCTCAAGGCCGCCAAGGCCGCCGGCCGCAACTGCAGCTATTACCACGACGGCCAGCGGCCCCGCCCCGTGGCGCCCACGATCAGCCTGGCGCCGATCGAGGCGTGAGCCGCGCTCGTGTTCGGTCTCGCTTGCGTGGCATCAAGCTGCTAGCCCGCGGGCGAATCGGGCTCGCCGCCGATCGTGCTATCGCCTCGATGCACGCCGCCCGGCGATATGCCGCGGGCGACCCGCTCGCTGGTCCGTTTTCCGGCCGGGACGCCGCCCACGGCCCCGCCCGAGAAGCCGGACTGCGCGGGTTCGTCGTCGGCGTCTAAGCGGGCATCGAAGTCGCCGCTCCCCTCGGCGGCTTCGAGGTCGGCGTTGTCCGGGTCGCCATGGCCCACGTTCGTTCCGGCAAGCCCGCCGACCGCCGTTCCGCCCGCCGGGGTTCCGGCCGCATGAATGTCGCCCGCGCCGCTGCCCGCCCGACCCGGCGGATCGTTGGGCGCCCGCTCGTCGGGGCGGTGTCGCGCCGACAAATCGCGCTGCTCGGCCGCATCTTCGTGTTCCTGTTCGGTATCCATGAGAGATTCTCCTTGTTTGCGATCTGTCGCCCCCTTCGGTCGCCGCTTGGCCAGTGCCTTTCTCGATGAATTCATGCCCGCTCGCGGTCGCGCCACATTGATGGTTTGACCAGAAGCGGCAGACATACCGCGGTGCAAAGGTCGTACCCTCGGTGCGGACGCCGGCGGTTTCCGAAAACTTGGCGGGCTTGCAGAACGGGCGCCGGATCAGAGAAGCCGTGCGAACGGTTCGGCAAGCTCGCGGAACCGTTCGGCCGGCATCGCCACGGTGTCCCAGCGGGGCGAGATCTGCCGCGCGTGGTACGCATATGCTTCGAGCCGGATGCCCACAAAGGCATAGAGACCTTCGCGGTGCTCGAACAATTGTTCGCGCGGCAGGGGGGAGCGGCTGCCGAGCACGCTGTACGCGAAGACGAACATGGCCTGAAACCGCTCCCCGAAAATTCGCTCCCAATGGGCCATGCTGACGAGGTCGTCGCGAGTCGACCAGTTCTTCCAGTACTGTTTCTGAAGGCCGCCCGGAAAGCGGCGCCCCTTCACGTCGACCAGCCAGGTGACGCCCCGCGACGAAGAGACGATGAAGTCGAGGCTCTTGATCGAGGCGTCGGCCAGCAGGCTGCGGCGTCGCTCGTCGACCGCGACATAAGGCGCCTGGCGCGAGCGAAGGAATTCCTCGAAGGCCGCTTCGTAGTGGTTGTCGCGATTGGCCATCATCGCCCCGATCGCCGCAGAGCGTCGTTTACGTCTTCGGGCGCAGCAGGTCGTTCAACGCCGCGACGATGCCGGCGGCATCGCCGCCCAGCGGCGTCGTGCGGCTCTCACCGCTGCTTAGATCCTTGATTTGGCATTGTCCCGCGGCAAACTCGTCTTCGCCGGCGATGAGTGCAATGCGAAAACCGCGTCGATCGGCATATTTGAGTTGTTGGCCGAGCCGCTTGGGTTCCGGATAGACTTCGACCCGCAGCCCCGCGGCGCGCAGCCGGGCGGCCAATCGCAAGTAGTCGTGCAACCGCTCGGCGACGAAATAGGGAATGAAGATTTCGGCCGGCGTGGCGACTTTCGGCAACATGCCCAACTCTTCCATCGCGGCCAGCAGCCGGTCGAGTCCGAGCGAAGCGCCGATGCCGGGCAACTCTTGATTGGAGTACAAGGCGGCCAGGTTGTCGTAGCGTCCGCCCGAACAGACGCTGCCGATCGTCGGCAAGCGGTCCAAGAACGTTTCGAAGATCGTGCCGGTGTAATAGTCGAGGCCGCGGGCGATGGAAACGTCGAGCCGGATGCGCTCTTCGGCGACGCCCGCGGCCCGCACGGCGGCCAACAATTCCGCCAAGCGCGCGACCCCTTCTTGGCCCTTCTCGCTGCCCGCGACCAGCGGTGCCAGGGCCGAGAGCACGTCGGCGTTGGCGCCCGCAAGCTGCGCTAACTTCAATACGTCGGCGGCTTGCTGCGGCGAGGCGCCGGCCGCCGCCTGCATCTCGGCGGCGACTTTCTCGGGGCCGACCTTGGCGAGCTTGTCGAGCGCGCGGAGCACGGCCGTCGATTGCTCGGCCAGTCCTACCCGTTCGAGCAAGCCGGCCAGCACCAACCGATTGTTGACGCGGACCGTGAAATCGTCGAAGCCGATGGCGCGCAGCAAATCGTGGATGACCAGCGCCGTTTCGATGTCGGCGGCGGAAGACCGGACGCCGATCGTGTCGAAATCGCATTGCATGAATTCGCGGTAGCGGCCGCGCTGCGTGTTTTCGCCGCGCCACACGGCGGCGATGTGATAGCGTTTGAAGGGCGTGCCCAATTCCGCGATGTGTTGCGCCGCGAAGCGCGCGAACGGCACCGTCAGGTCGAACCGCAACCCGACGGCGCGGCCGCCGTGGTCCTCGAACTTATAGAGCTGCTTGTCGGTTTCCTCGCCCCCCTTGCCGGTGAGGATCTCCAGGTATTCGAGCGCCGGCGTGTCGATCGGGCTGAAGCCATAGGAACGGTAGACCCGCCGCGCGGTCTCGATCAGCCGCTCGCGCGGGATCATGGCCTCGGGCAGATAGTCGCGAAATCCCTTGAGGGTCCGCGGTTCGATGCGTTTCTCGCCGCTCACGGATGGGGTCTCGCGGGCCTGATTCAACTAATTGACGACCGGCAACAGCGGCGGGCGGCGGCTGCGGAACTCGCGAGGCTCCTTGGCCACCAGCACGGCCTCGATGTATTCGGCGACCTGCTCGGGCGTTTCGAAGTAGCGGTCGTAGACGTAGTCGTCTTCGAATTCGCAGCCCTCGGTGGAATAGTCGCGGCAGATCTGCGGCCGCGTTTCGTAAATGCCGCAGCGGTTGTCGGCTTGCAGGTGCTTGCACTCGGTATGCACCAGCAAATACCAGCTTTCGCCCTCGACGAACACCGTCGCCGCGCCGTGCAGCAGATACCAGCGAATGTAGTCGAAATCCTTGCGCGACGTCGGCGTATCGATCGGCAGCGCAAAGTATTTGCAGCATTTGGCCGAGCAATAATTGCACAGACAATCGCCGGCCAGGACTTGTTCGCGGCGGATTTTTACGGGCAGCACGGTCGCCATCGGGCGGGTCTCTTCAGGATCAAGACGAAACGAGGGCCGCAAGGGCGGCCGATCGGAAAAGGCTAACAAACGCCGAACCAAAAGGCCAGCGTCAGGTTTTGCCCGCCAACTTCGCGCTCGGCCGCACCACGTCGCGAGCCAAGCCCATTTTCTCCAGCGCGAGTACGGTCAGGTAGGTGATGTCGAATTCCCACCAGCGATGCCCGTGGGCGGCGCTGCGCTGGTCGGCATGGTGGTTGTTGTGCCAGCCTTCGCCGTTGCTGATCAGGGCCACGAACCAATTGTTGCGGCTGTTTTCGTCGGTCTGGTAGTTACGATAGCCCCAGACGTGCGTGATCGAGTTCACGCTCCAGGTGATGTGCCAGACCGCCACCGTTCGCACCCAGACGCCCCACGTCAAGAGGCTCAAGCCGAACTGCACGCCCTC
>DATNEC010000310.1:0-5449 GCA_035606815.1 Pirellulales bacterium | reverse complement strand
CCAGGTTCGACGAGTTGCATCGTCCGGGCGTCGTCGCGCTGGCGCATGCCCGAGCGGCGGTACGTCTCGTTGGCGCGTGCGAGTCGATCGCGGTCGATTTCGACCCCCAATCCCGGGCCCTTCGGCACGGTCATTCGTCCGCCGCGGATTGGCAGCTTGCCGCCAGAGATGATCTCGTCGCGCTCGACGAGCCACGGGTAATGCGTGTCGCTGGCCAACGTGAGCTGCGGCAGCGTGGCGGCGAGGTGAATCATGGCGGCCATCGTGACGCCCGAGTGGCTGTTGCTGTGCTGGCTCAACTTCCAGCCGGCCGCGTCGGCGATCGGGCCAAGCGCCAGGCAGCCCGCCATGCCGCCCCAGTAGTGATGATCGGCGAGCACGACGTCGACCGGCGTCAGCCGCAGCGCTTCGGCAATATGCCCGAAGCGGGTGACGCACATGTTGGTGCTCATCGGCAGCCCGGTGCGTTGGCGGACTTCGGCCATCGCTTCCTGTCCGGCGACAGGGTCTTCGTAGTATTCGAGCGACACGTCTTGCAGTCGCTTGCCGATTCGCACGGCCGTGTCGAGCTTCCAGCGCGCGTTGGGATCAATCCGTAGGGAACAATCGTTTCCCAAGCGTTCGTTGAGCAGCCGCATCGATTCCAACTCGGCATCGGGCGCGAGCACGCCCGCCTTGAGCTTGAACACGCGAAAACCGAATTGCCGGCGAAAGCGCTCGGCCAGGCCGGCCATCGCTTCGGGAGTGCGAACTTCTCCCCAATCGTCGAGCGCTTCCTCGCCGCGGCCGCGAGCGTCGACCAATCGCGGATCGGCGAGCAGCTTGGGATGATCGGCGGCGTAGCGATAGAACAGGTAGGCCGCGAACTCGACTTCTTCTCGCACCGGCCCTCCCAGCATCTCGCACAAGCGGCGCCCCGCGGCGCGGCCGCAGGCGTCGAGACAGGCCAGCTCAATGCCGGCGTAACAAGCGGGGCTGAGCTTGCCGGCAAGCCCTCGATAGGCGAACGCATTGCGGCCCGCGATGTCGGGCTTTGCCGCTTCAAGCGCCGCGGTCACTCGCTCGCCGCCGGTCGTCTCGCCGATGCCGACGATGCCGGCGTCGGTTTCGATCTCGATGATGTTCCTCAAGAAATACGGTCCGTGACAACCGCTGGCGGCCAACAACGGCGGATCGGCCAGAGCGATCGGAGTCACGCTCATGCGGGTGATCGTCAGCGCGGACTCGCCCGACGACGAGGTCTCCGCCGACAAGGCGATCGGCGAGCGGGCCGTCGCGCTGGCGGCGGCGCTGGCGAGCAGCCATTCGCGACGATTGCAAAGCATCGTATCAGGTCTCCCGTACCTCGGCGTCGCGGTCGCAACAGGCCCTGGCGACCGACTCCAGGAACAGCGAACGGGCGATGTGCCTGCGCCTAAAGATAGTCGATGCGAGGGCGGGAGGGCACAATCCACGTGCGTTTTTTCAAGACCCTCGCCGGGGCATGCCAGGACCGGAGCGATTCGGCCGCGTCAGGCGATGCGGCCGGGAGGATGCAACCGGGCCGAGACCGGCGCTCGTAGCGGCTTCAATCGATAGTTCAGCCGCTCTTGGAGCCGATGGCCGCGCCGCGGGCTACGATAGAAGACGAATGCCTGGGAGTATGCCTGTTGCTGCGGCTCGTGCAGGTAGTTGCCGAAGAGTCCCCACTTGCTTTCGATCAGCGCGAAGCCGTCGCGGCCCGTCGCTTTGACCAGCCCCGTATGCAGGACCGAGCCGTCCGCGTCGCGGTAGACGATCAGATCGCCCGTCTCGGGGGTCTCGACGGGGCGGTATTCGTTCTCTTCCAGGATGCGGTCGACCCACTGGCCTCGGACGATGAATTGCCCGTCGGCGAAGATCCAGCCGTGGCAGTTCGCATGCGTCTCGGGCGAGCCTTTCAGGATGGCGCTGCCGGCATGTTCCGGCGCATGCTGGGCGAGCAGTTTCAGCGAGGCGTCTCGCGACGTCTCGTCGCCGATCAGGCGAAACACGGGAACCCGGGTTCCGCGATCGGTTTGGAAGTGCGCCTCGGCGACTTCGCGCAAGTTTTCCGCCGCCGGCGATGGCAATTCACATGCAGTCGTCTCATAACAGGATTCGGCTTCGACCGTGAAGAGGCGATGCGACGCCCAAAGCAACGTGGGCGCCGCGAGCGCCACAAGACCCGCGCCGCTGCGCAGCCGAGAAGAACTGCACAGCCGAGAAGAGTTGTGCAGCGTGGACGACCATCGAGCCGCGGACGTCGAGGCCACGGCGCGGCGAAGCACGATCGCACCCGCGCCCGAGCCGATCAGAAGCAACGCGGCCTGCACGACGAACTTGCCGCCATCGACGAAGCGGACGCTCAGCGTTTCGCCCGCATCGAGTGCGGGCAGGACGCCCAGCATCAGCAGACCCGTCGCCCAAAAGCGGGCCGACGCAAACGCGACTGCGCCTCGCCGCAAGCCAAGTTGAAATAACCCGACCGCCAAGGAGATCGCGGTCAGTGCATGCACGGAAAGCCACGTGATCGAACTTGCGTTCGAGGTCACCCACTCAGAAGCCATGACAAGCGCCTCTCGTTCCACTCTGTTCTCGTTCCGTTTGCTTGAACCCCGTGCGACCCGAACAGTTTCGGCGGACCGTCGAATTCATTCGATGAAAACTGGCGGCTGATCGACTCGGTCGCGTCCGTCGAAGTTTCTGAGTAAAGTTAGAAAAATTAGAGTCAGGCGCGGACGACGCCGCCTCGGTACAATGGCGCCTCCGCCGCCCAATCTTTTTGACGCCTTCAAAAGCAATAGTGCCCTGGCAAACTTTGGGAGTTACAGCATGGACTTGCAGACATTCATCTCCTCGCCAAGTTTTTGGCGGGCGGCGCGGCGAGATCGGCCGGAAAGCCGGATGAGGCCCCGGATTTCTTTGCGAATATCGGCCCATTGGGCCGCGGCGCCAGCGTGCCTTTGGGGATGTCTGGCCGGGCTTGTCGCCACGGCCGCGCCGGGCGCCGAACCGACGGCCCGCGTGAATCGGCCGCCGGCGGCGCTGGTCGAATCGTATGGCCTGGCGCCCTTCTATCAGAAGTACGTCGACGTCGGCGGTTTTCCGGTGCTTGGTTCCGCCAATGTGTCGGACTTTGCGCTGCTGGAAGCGGCCTACTTGATCGACCACATGCTGGCGCCGCGCGCCGACGTCCGCCGCGCCCTGGTCGAGAGCAAGACGCGGTGCGTCGTCATGGCCCCCGCGGAAATGACCACCGACATGCCCGAGCACGCCGATCTTCGCCCCAAAGCGTATTGGGACCGGCGAGCGCGAGGGCTGGGCGCCACCGACGCACGACCCGCCGTAAGCTGCGGCGAGGAAAACCTGCTCTGCCTGCCGGGCGATCCGTACGCGGCCGAGAACATTTTGGTCCACGAGTTCGCTCATGCGATGCATCAGATGGGGCTGGAAAAAATCGACGGCGACTTCGATCGACGCCTGCGACAGGCCTATGCCGAGGCGATGGAAAACGACCTCTGGAAAGGCAAATACGCCGCCACGAACCATCACGAGTATTGGGCCGAGGGCGTGCAGTCGTGGTTCGACACGAACCGCCCGCCGGACCACGATCACAACCACGTCGATACGCGCGACGAGTTGAAGGAATACGACCCGCGATTGGCGGCGCTCATCGCGGAGGTTTTCGGCGACGGCGAGTGGCGATATGTCCGTCCTCACCAGCGCAAACCGGCGGAGCGGGCGCATCTCGAAGGCTTCGATCCCGAGAAGGCTGGAGGATTCGCGTGGCCGCCGGCGCTGGAAAAGCTCGGCGAAAAAATTCGCGCCGAGGCGTTGAAGAAGCGCGGCGAATCCGCCAAGCCGCCGAAACCCTGACCGCGCTGCAATACGACCGCATTCGCCTGCGTCAGGCCGAGCGGCTTGCCGGATGATCTCTCAACGGCGACGAATTCACGATTGCCGTTCGAGAGGTTCACCAGCGCCGCAGAGCGTCGCCACGAGCCGCCGTGCCGAGGCCCGATCGCGGTGTTCGCAGAGATAAATGCCTTGCCACGTCCCCAGGCACAATCGGCCGTCGCCGATCGGAACGCTGACGGAGCTTCCCAACAGCGCGGCCTTCACGTGCGCCGGCATGTCGTCAGGCCCCTCGCAAGTATGGCGGTAGGGGAAGTCCTCGGGCGCCAGCTCGTTGAACGAAGTTTCCAGATCGAGCGGCACGTCGGGATCGGCATTTTCGTTAATCGTCAACGAAGCCGAAGTATGCTGGATAAAGACATGCAGCAGGCCGATGCTGAATTCTCGCAGCTCGGGCAGCGCCTCGATGATTTGCCGGGAAATCAGATGAAAACCCCGCGGTTTGGCCGGCAACTGGATAGTCCGCTGGAACCAGTTCATGGCATGTTCCTTGCTTGCATTGGTCATTTTCGATGGGTCGACGGCGATGGAACGAGGCGCGAATCCTTAAAAACTCGTAAAAAACATTGACTTTTGAAATCTCGTAACGAGAATAGGATGCTTCGCGTTACGGGCGCCACGCTGCCTGTTTCGGAGTTGGTTATAAAACCGCCTCCGGTGTTCGTGGCGCCTTTGACATTCCCTGGTGAGTTTTATTCTATTGGACAGGTCATCGCTTGACGTCAAACCCCGTCGAGCGTCGCCGCCGATTCAAGTGCCCGTGATGCGGCCTGCTGCCAGGGGAATACTGTTATCTGTTCGTGGTACGGAGTTGTTAGCGAGATGCGGAACGTTTTTGATGCGATTTTAGAGTTCGGACACGACGAGGACTTCGCCCCCGTGGAGAGCGACCAATTCGTTCCCACCGAAGCCCCCGCCGGCTCGCAAGAGAAGCTGGAAACCCTGGCTCGTCGAATCCAGATGGGCGCGCCCCTTTGGCACCCCGACGACCGGGCCGATTACACCGGCCTGACCGGCGCCGTGCGCCCGCGCGAGTAAGTTCTTCTTGTCGAAAAAATTCAACGACCGTCACCGTCGAGGACCAGCGCCTCGGCAGTGACGGTTTTTGTTTTGGTTCCCACGGCTTTTGGCGCCCTAGCGGCCCGGGGCAAGCATCAGCCCGGTGCAAGAAAAGGCTGGCCGCCGGACTCTGCGAGCGATAACCTAATGATGGTTTCGCAATCCTAAATCTTGCGGTGGTTCGTATGTCGGCGTGCCGCGATTTTCACGCGCTGCAATCGCCCACGCGGCGAGAGCTGTTGAAGGCCGGGACGATCGGGCTGTTGGGCCTGTCCTGGCCCGAGTTGCTCGCCCGCCGTGCGGCGGCAGCCTCGGAAGCGGCGCCAACGGCCAGCTTCGGCCGCGCCAAGTCGTGCATCCTGCTCTTTATGTGGGGCGGTCCGGCCCATCAAGACACCTGGGATCTAAAGCCCGAGGCGCCGGCTGAAATTCGCGGCGAGTTCCGACCCATCGCCACGAATGTGCCGGGCATTCA
>DATNEC010000306.1:0-18633 GCA_035606815.1 Pirellulales bacterium | reverse complement strand
CGGCACAAGCTGATCTGGAACATCGCGCACCCGCTCCCCTTTCCGTTCGCTTCCGATTTGTGGGAGGCGCCGACCTGGCAGGAGGTCTATCGACGCGGCTCGGACGCCCTCTATGGAAAGCGCACGGTGCAAGCCTACATCCAGCGGCCGCGGTTCGAGTTGTACGACCTGGAGGCCGATCCCGACGAAACGAAGAACCTGGCCGATGATCCCGCGCAGGCCGATCGCTTGGCCGAACTGAAGGGGAAGCTCAAGGCGTTCCAGCAGCGCACGGCCGATCCCTGGCTGCTGAAATGGGATTATGAATGATCCGCGCCATTAGCGGCATCGCGATTCCGCTGGCCTTGCCCCTGATTGCGCTACAAATCCATGCTATGAGATTTATGGGGAGAATTTGGCGTTGCGTCGCCGGCTTCGCATCATTCTGCCGCCCCATACGGGGCTGGTCCTTCGGTCATCAGCTTGACTCCAGGGGCTCGCGCCCCTGGCAACATTCTGCCGTCCTACGGGACTCCCGCTGGAAAGCGGCGAGCACGGATTGTCAAACTTCAGCCGCGTAGCGGCGAAAGACGGTAGCCAGGGGCGAAAGCCCCTGGAGGCTGATCGCGAGAAAAAACAACAGCCCCAACCACAGCCCCGTTAGGGGCGACAGAATTACCGAAACTTGTGTAGTACAATGAGGACTTATCCGCTATTCAGGCCGGATTCGCCAAGTTCACCACCACGTGCTGGGCGTTGGCCAGCACAATGCACGACTCGTGCCGCCCGGCCAGTCGCTTCAAATCGGCCGCCGATGAGATCGGCGCCAGGCCCAACTCTTCGACCGTCGACTCGTCGAGTTGGCTGAGCAAATAGATTCGCGCCCGCGCGGCCGCCTCGATGAATTCGGCCGCCGTCAGAGCGTCGGGCGGGCAATCGCGTCGAATGCGCCTCAAAACAGCCTCCCAATCGTCGGTCTGACTCAAGCCGGCGACAGCCGGCCCCGGCGCGAGGTTCAGCTCGGTGCATAAGGCGATCGCGCCCCCCTCGGCGACTGCGCGGCGCGCATTCGCCAGGGCCCGGCCGAGATTGTCCCACGTTTGCATGCCCGGCCCGCCGCTCACGGCGGCGATCACCAAGCTGGCCTGGCGCGGCGCCTCAACGCTCCAGGCGGCTTCGAACCGCCGCGCGCCGCGCTCGAAGACGCCGTTGGTCTCGCCGGCCAAAACGGCCAGCAGGCTGTCGCCGGCCCCCGGCAGGATTTGCACGGAGAATTGGGAACCCAGCAGCCAGCCAATCTCGTCGATTTCCTTGCGCTGGTTTTCGTCGACGCCTCGACGGGCCGCGGCGCCGCGCGGCTTGCGATAGCGTTCGATGGTCTTCTGATCGGCGAACGCGGGAAACAGGCCGCCGTAGCGGCCGTGGTATCCCAGCGAGCCCTCGGCGTGCAGGCAGCCCAGCGGCACGACCAGGTCGGCGTCGAGCAAAGTGCGGTTGAGATGAATCGGCCGCCCCTCGTGCGAGGCGCCCAGCAGGCCCAGTTGCGCTTTCGCGGCCGGATCGTGCGCCTCCCATGCAATTTCGTCGCGCCATGCCGCCGGCAATTGGCTGCGAAGATCCTCGGCATCGGCGCCGACGTCGCAGCGGGTTCTCAGGACGGTGAGATCGCTGGCCGCCGCCCCGGCTTCGATCAGATAATCCGCGAGCGCCGCCAGCAACAGGCCGGGCTGCGGCAATCCGACGTCCAGGGCCAATACGATCTTGTCACCCGGAACCATGGCCTTGGCCAAGGGCGGAAAATCGAGCGGATCGCCCAGCGCCGCCTCCATCGCCGCGGCTGGGTCGTCGAGCGGTTCGCCGCGCGGTTGCATGCACGACGCCAAAAGGGTCTCTGGCGCCAGGTCGAGATCCAGCGTGGAATCGATGCCGTACGAAATAGTGCAGGGCATATAGACAAATTGGGGGGCTGCTTCCGTAGAGCCAGCGTCCTCGCTTGCTTTCGCTGACATGTTTGACCACAAGGCCGCCGGCGCACAAGCGGGGACGCTTATGCGACAAGGTTCTGCGGGATCTTAGTCGTCGGATGAGAAGCTGGTCAAGAAGCCGAGCTTTACCTGCCGGGCGAAGTTCCCAATAATGCTTGCGCCAGGTCGATCGCCCGCGGCCAGCGGTTGCGCAGCCGCGACTTGGCGCCCCCCCTTCGCGAGATCAACCTATCATGATCGCCTTGGTCCGAAAGCCCACATCTCGAAAGCCCGTGCCGGCACGACGCTCGTTTTTCTACGGCAGCCGCTTCGCCGCCTTGTTCGCGTATTCCTGCCTGCCGCTGTTGTCTGCCTGGTGTATCGGTTGCGGCGCAAGTTCACCGGGCGACGGGCCGGCCGCGGCCGGACCATTGACCGACGCCGGCGAGGTCTTGAACAAGATGGCCGCCGCATACCAAGCGGCGAAAAGCTATGAGGACAGCGGACAGATTCGCATCCAGTACCAGCAGGGCAAAGACAAATTCGATAAGAAGATGGACTTTTCGGCGGCCTTCGAGCGCCCCAATCGGCTGCGTCTACACGCCTATCGAGCGATCGTGGTTTGCGACGGCCAGCGGCTGCGGGCCACGGTCGGCGAGTTGCCGAACCAGGTTTTGGATCGCGAGGCGCCTAAAGACCTGACGATCCCCGCAGTGTTTTCCGATCCGGTGCTCAACGTCGAATTGAGCCAAGGCGTTGTCGGAGCGCCCTTGCAGTTGGGATTGCTGCTGGACAAAGACGCCTTCGACTCGGTGCTCAAAGACGCCAAGCCGCCGGCGTTGATCGAAGCCCAGCAGGTCGACGATCGGCCCTGTTACGGCGTCGAAATCGAGCAAGAGTCGGGCGCACTGACATTCTGGATCGATCAAAAATCGTTCGTTTTGCGGCGCATCGACTTTCCCACGGGACCGTTGCGGGAGCGCTTCGAGCAAAACGGCGCCAAGGTGACGGGGCTTTCATTGTCGACGGAGTTCAAAGGGGCGAAGCTCGATCCAAAGATCGACGACGTGGCCTTCCAGTTCGAACTGCCCTCGGATGCGAAGCTGGTCGAGCGTTTCAATGTTCTGCCGCCACCCAGTCCGCTGCTGGGGCAAAACGTCAAGGACTTCGCCTTCGAGTCGCTCCTCCGCAAGCCGGTCGATCGGGCTTCGCTGTCGGGTAAGGTGGTGGTGATCGATTTTTGGGCGACCTGGTGCGGGTGGTGCTTCAAGGGGCTGCCGAATCTGCAACAGGTCTATGAAAAGTACAAAGACAACGAGCAGGTCGTGTTTCTCGCGGTCAGCACCGACGATCCGCAGGTTTCCAACGACCAACTGACCGAGAGTTTCGCGGCCGCCAAGCTGAAGTTGCCGATCTACCGTGATCTCGACCGCTATTCGGACGGCGTGTTTCAGGTCGCCGGCTTGCCGACCACCGTGATTCTGGGCGCCGACGGCAAAGTCCAAGCCTACGAAACGGGCTATCAGGCGAACATGGCCGCGGAACTGCCCGTCAAGTTGGAACGGCTGCTGGCCGGAAAAAACCTCTACGAAGAGACGATCCGGGCGTATGAAGACGGCTTCAAGCGCGAGCCCGCCGAGACGCCGCCCGCCACGGCGGACATCGCCGAACGCACCGAACCGGAGAAACTCAAGCTGGCCGAGCTTTGGAAGTGCAGCGAGGCGGAGCAGCCCGGCAACGTCTTGGTCGTGCCGGCGGCGGAGGGGGACGATCGGGTTTTCGTGCTCGACCATCTGCGGACCGTTCTGGAACTGGCGTCCGATGGCAGCATCAAGGACCGCCACGAATTGGACCTGCCCGAAGAATTGGACGGCGGCGTGGTCAGCTTCCTGCGCACGGCCGTCGACGCGGAAGGCAAGCGGTTCTTCGCCGGCTCGGCCAACGGCGTGCAGCAACTGCACCTGTTCGACGAACAGTGGAAAAAGTTGCTCAGTTTTCCCGTAGAAGGCCGCCATGCGGGAATTTCCGACGTCCAGTTGGCCGATCTGGACGGCGACGGCCAGGTGGAGATCAATGTCGGCTATTGGGGCGAAGTCGGCGTGCAGAATGTGTCGCTCTCGGGCAAGCGATTGTGGACCAACCGCGACGTCGACAACATCTTCCGGCTGGCGGTCGCAAGCCCCGACGCCGATGGCCGGCGCCCGTTGTTGGCGTCGAGCGTTCACGGCAGCATCGCGTCGTTCGACGCGGCGGGGAAAAGCGGCAAGCCGATCGCGCTCGAAGGGCGATTCCTGCGGTTGATCTATGCTGCCGACCTCGACGGCGACGGACAATCGGAACGCTGCGCCGTCGCGCAGAGCATGGCGGACGGGAAAGAAGTGGACGTCCTGACGGGCATCGATCCGGCCGGCGGCGAGCTTTGGAGCTACCCCTTGCCGGCCGGAGCGCCAGCCGTCCCCGCGGCCGCGAACGAAATGGTCGTGTCCGGAAAACTCATCGGCGACGGGCCAGGCCAATGGATCGTCGGCGGCGCCGACGGGTCCATTCACATTCTCCGCGCGGACGGCCAACTCGTCGACCATTTCAATTCCGGCGTCGCGCTGAGCGGAATCGGCGTGGCCAGGTTCGGCGACCGGGGCGCGCTGTTAACGTCGAGCGAGCGCGGCATCGAGGCTTGGCAATTCGAGCCGTAGGGCTGGCGGCGAGGGCGAACTCTGCTCCTCCAAGCCAACTTCCGGATAAGATCAAGATGAGCTTGGCCCGCATTATTCATCAACGCTCGCGCGGCGCCCCATACTAACCCGAAGCGCAAGCGAGGCAAGTTCGCCGCACGTCCTCGCTTGCGCTTCGGGTTGGTGCGGATTGGTGAATAATGCGGACTAGTTCTCGGCCATCTGCGCGCAGCCAAGCTTGACGGATGCCGGGAACCAAGCCTGGCAGACTTGCGAAGGCGGCCACTCGTCGTCTGGAATCTTCGCGTAAGGATTGGCCGCCTTCGTCGTTCGGGCTCGACATGCCCGCTTATAGAGCCAGTTAGCAGGCAATCAATCGATCAGAATGGAAATGGCGAAGGTGGCCACTTGTTGCGCGCCATCTTCGGCCACGTTGGCCACCTTGGTCCATCCGGCCAATGCCCCTCGCCACCGATCGGCCCCGCGGCCGCTCCTGTCGGCGCCTTGTCGAATTTGCTATTTTGGGGGCCGTTTGATGCAAGGTCCGCAATGTCCGGCGCGTTGCCGCGGCGAAGTGAGATGGAGAGACTGCAAGATGACTGTTACGAACCGCTCGATGGCCGATTTGTGCCGCACGCTGCTGGGCGACGATCCCGAAATCAAGAAACTTTCGCTGGGCGACTATCTCGGCGCCATCCCGCGGCTCGAAAGCCTGGCCGACGTGCCGCGCGGCACGCCCGTGCTGGTTCGCGGCGACGTCGATGCCAAGCCGGGCGAGAAGATCGGCGAAGGGGACGTGCGGCTGCGGTCGATGGTCGCGACGCTGGAATTCGGGCGCCAGCACGGCTGGAAGCAAGTCATCTTCGGCCACGTCGGCCGCAAGCCCGAGGGCAGCCTGAAGGCCGTCGGCAAGCGCCTGGCGGAGTTGCTGAAGTGCGATCTTCCGCTGGTCGCCGACTGGCTCGACGAAGGTTCGATGAACGTCCGCGAAGCGGCCGTGCAAGCGATCGCCGCTGCGCCGCCCGGCGGCTTCGTGCTGTTGGAAAACACGCGCAAGTACGACATTGAGCGCGTGCTGTGGAAAGCCAAGCCGCAAGACGCCGAGCAACTCGCCGAGCGGCTGTCGAGGTTCGCCAACGAAATGGCCGCCAAAGTCGCCCGCGTCTATGTGAACGAGGCCCTTTCGGCGGGCAGCCTGGATGCGTCCACGACCGTCGTTCCGCTGGCGATGGATCGCGTGGCGCTGGGAAGTTACGTGGCCGGCGAATTCGACGGGCCGATGCGGCGTTGTCTCGAATCGCAGTTGGTCGTCTTCAGCGGCCTGAAGACCGATAAGCTCGACGATCTGGAAGCAATGATCGCCCGCGGCACGATCCGCTGGGTTTTTACGGCCGGTTCGCTGGCGATGGCCTTGAAGAAGGCCGCCGCCGAATTGGATGGCGCGGAATTCAGCCTCGGAATCGCCGAAAACTCCGATCACAAGGACAAACCGTATTACATCGCCCGCGAGCGCGTCGAGCAGGCCAAGCAGATGCTAGCCGATGGCCGCGAAAAGGGGATTCGTTTCGTGTTGCCGATCGATTTCGTACTGCAAGATGGCGGCACGGCCGAACGCATCGGCCCGAACGATCAGCAATTCGACATCGGACCGAAAACCAGCGATTTGTTCGCCTCGCAAGTCGGTGCATTCATCCAAGAACAACCGCCCGCCGGGCAAGGCGCCGTGGCGTTCCACAATGGCGTCTTCGGCATGTTCGAAGACCCGCGGTTCGAGGACGGCACGCGAAAGTTCATCGCCCAACTGAAGCGGATGAAGGACGCGGGAGTCGAGGTCTATGTCGGCGGCGGCGAAGGGGGCGCGGCGCTGGAACATTACGGCAAACCCGACTGGGTCACCCACTGTTTCACGGCCGGCGGCACGGTGCTCAACGCGCTGGGGAGCAACCCGGTGCCCTATTTGCAGACGTTGCGCCAGGCGGCGCGGTGCTAATTGGCGCCAGGCGGCGCGGTGCTGACCGCGACGCGCCGACAGAGTTCGACGAGCGCGGCGAGCGCCTGTTGGATCGCCGCCTCGCCGAGTGGTTCTCGTGCGGCTTGTTCCAAAGCCGCGGCGTGGGGCGTGAGTTGATGGAACCCGTGGCTGCCGGCCGAGCCTTTCAATTGGTGAGCGCAGACCGTCAGTCCGGGCCAGTCGCGAGCGGCGAAGCGGGCGGCGAGGGCCTCGATCCTCCCGGGCATCTCGACCGCATAGAGGGCGACGAGATCGGCCAGGCCGGGATCTTCGGCAAAGCAAGAGAACAAGGGGCCGTTCGTCTCCTGGCAGTCGCCCATCTCGCACCTCGCCGGATTCAGTCGCGCCCGTTCTCAATACTTACTATATAGCTCACCCTTATGGAGGGGGGTATATACCTGGCGGCTTCCGAGTCTAGCCGGAGAGGGGCACCAGAATCGCTCCAGCCCGATGGATAGTGATAATCGCTAAACTGCTTGCTAGCCATAACCTTGGAATGCAGCTTTCCTAATTAACGCCGGCGGTAGAGTGCGACGATAGGTGCCAGTAGCTACCTAGAAGACCTAGGTTAACCAATTTACTGCTCAATGCAGGAGATTTCCCCCGATGAACGCGAAGATTCTGTTCCCCCTGATTGCCGTCGCCGCCTTGTTCCTTGCCGGCAGCCAAGAGGCGAACGCCGGGTTGTTCCACCGCCGCGGTTGCTGCCAGCCGAGCTGTTGCGAAGCGGCCCCGTCGTGCTGCCAGCCCGAGCCGAGCTGCTGCATGCCGGAACCGTCGTGCTGCCAGCCCGAACCGAGCTGCTGCGAGCCGAACCCCTGCTGCCGCCGCCATTGCATCCGCGACTTCTTCCGCCATCTCTGCCACCATCACCGCGGCTGCTGCAACCAAGGTTGCGGTCAGGCCTACGGTTGCGAAGCGAGCTGCTGCGGCGCCGAGCCGACGTGCGGTTGCAACTAGTTCGACTTGCACGGGGCGACGCTGCAAGTCGCGCCCGGTTCGAACCGCATCTGAAAAGAACAGAAAAGACGGCTGCCGCAATGACTGCGGCGGCCGTTTTTCTTTTGCGCGCCGCTGAGTGCGATTGAATTCCGTCGGGTTCCGCCGAATTCTCTTGACTTCGCCCCGAGGAATCCGGAGTTTATAGACTAGTGCGTGCCCTCTCGAGGAACAGAGAAATCATGAGGAGTTTCGCCATGTCGATCGAATTCTCGACTCGTCGGTTTCACCTTGGTTTGACGGCGTGCGGTTGGGCAGGAATGGTCGCCGGGGGGCTTGTGGCGCTGGCCCTGGTCGCCCTAGATAGCTTGCAGGCCGCGGAGCCTGAGGGCGAAGAGTTGCTTCGCGAGCAATTGGCCGCCGGCGAATTCGCGCCCGCCTTGAAGAGCGCCGACGCCGCCCCGCCCAACGAGCGAGATCGCTGGCTCTCATCGATCGCCCAGGCCCAGGCGGGCGCCGGCGAAAAGAGCGGTTCCTTGTCGACCGCCGGTCAAATCCGAGACGATCTCACGCGCGACCGGACGTTGGACGACGTAATGCGCCAGCCGCCAGGCGGGGCGCAAGGCGG
Source organism: Pirellulales bacterium (assembly GCA_035606815.1). GTDB lineage: Bacteria > Planctomycetota > Planctomycetia > Pirellulales > JAICIG01 > JAICIG01. The sequence continues at coordinate 10,440 of DATNEC010000306.1, read as the reverse complement.
CGGCGGCACGGCCGACTTCCAATCGCTCATCGAGCTGATCACCTCGACCATCGCCCCGACCTCGTGGGACGAAGTCGGCGGGCCGGGCGCCATTCAAGAATACCGCAACGGCGTTTATGTCGACACGCTCGGCGTCGTGCGGCGAATTGCCCCGGAGGATCTCGGCAACGGTCCTTTGGCGAAACTACGACGTTCCGCAGAGCGTCGCCTCGCCGCGGACGACGTTCGCCGCGCCTCGCCGCTGCGAAAGATTTCCCTGCCGCGGCTCGAACGCGAAATCCAACTGCGCATGGCCGCCGGCCGGCCCCTCGATGAGGAAATGTCGGTGTTGGCGGGGCTGCAGCGCATCAAGTACGTCCTGATCTATCCGGAAACGGGCGATCTGGTGCTCGCCGGACCGGCCGGCGACTGGAAGCTCGATCGAGAAAATCGGCTGGCGAGTTCCGACACAGGACGGCCCGTGGTGCAACTCGACGACCTGGTGCTGCTCTTGCGGCACGTGAGCCACAGTCGCGACGGCGAGTTCGGCTGCTCCATCAATCCCACCGACGAGGGCTTGGCCAAGGCCCAAGCGTTTCTGCAAGAGTCGAGCAAGAAGCCGATCAAGGCGGGCGGCCGCGGCAAGTGGCTGGAACAACTACGCAGCCAGCTCGGCCGGCAGACCATCGAGGTCTTCGGCATCGATCCGCGCTCGCGCGTCGCCCATGCGATCGTCGAGGCCGACTATCGGATGAAGCTCGTCGGCATCGGGTTGGAAAAGGGCACGCTCGACGTGCCCAGTTACCTGGAATCGATCAAGGTTCCCGCCGGCCAGGCGCCGCCGCCGATGAATGTCTTGCGCTGGTGGTTCACCGTGAACTACGACGCCGTGAAGGCCAGCCGCGATCGCGACGTTTATGAACTGAACGGGCAAGGCGTCAAAGTGTTGAGCGAAAACGAATTGCTCGCCGCCGGGGGAAAACGCATCCACATGGGCGAATCCGACGAATTGAACTCGCAATTCGCCTACAATTTCACGAAGCATTTTCCCGAGTTGGCCGTCAAGTATCCGGTCTACGCCGATTTGCAGAACATTTTTGACTTGGCGCTCACGGCGTCGTTGATCAAGGCCGAGGGCTTGGCCGACCGCGTCGGCTGGCACATGCTCGCCTTCGGCGATCCCGAGCGGTATCCGTTGGCCCAGGGACACGCTCCGGCCGCGGTCGAGACGGTCGTCAACCATCGCGTCGTCAACCGAGTTCACGTGCTGGCCGCCGTGAGCGGCGGCGTCACGGCCGATTGCAGCTCGCTGGTGAAAGACCAGGCCATTCAACTCGATGGCAAGGGGGCCTTGGGCAGCGAGCGCGAGCGCTCGAAACCCGAGCAAGTCGCGCACGCGAGTTGGTGGTGGGATTAAAGCCCTCTTGGGCGCAGCTTTTGGATAGCCTAGGCATTTATGCCTGGCATCTGGCTTCAGCGCCGGGGCGTTTTTCGTGTGAGGACGCCGGATTCGAGCAATTCCTCCCGCAGCGAGTGAAGTTGGGCCTCGCGGATCGGCGGCGCCGCCGCCGGATCGAACACGATGCGAGCGCTCGATAATCGCTGCAACTGGGCGACGGCCAGTCGGCGCTGGTCTTCGTCGTCGCGCTGGAGCAGCTTCAGCCAAACCCGTGGATCGCGCACCAGCCACAGAGCAATGCGATCGGGAGCGTCGGCATGTCCGCCGCCGACGGGCGCCTTGCTGCCGGCGCCCGGCAAATCGTCGAACATCGCGCGGATTCGAGACTGCTGCTCGGCGTCGAGAAGACGCCAGTCGATCGACATCAGAAATAGCGCCGCGCCGCGGCCTTGAGCGCGCAGTTCGCGATCGGCCGCCTGGCGCCGCGAGAACTTCGGATCGCCCAATTGCTCGACGAGCGCCTGCCACGACTCCAGATTTCCGCTTTCCATGAACCGCACGGAGTCGAAAAGCGATTGCTCGGCGGCGAGCGCGGTTTGGCCGAGATTCCAATCGGGCTTGAGCAGTTCGACCAGCGGGACCAACTGCTGGCGGCAGATTTCCGGTTCGGCGACGAGCAGCCGCCAAAGATTGCCGGCCTCGTAGACTCGCTCCTTGGCGCCTTCGCCGATTCGCAGCGAGATCGGTCCGCTGGGCGGCTGATGAAAGACCAGCGGCGCCAAAGCGTCGTTGTCCTTGGACTGGCGCCGAATCGCCACCTCCTTGCCGTCGATCACTTCGAAGCTGAGTTGCCAGTCGCTCGTCGTCTGTTCGTAACTAATCGTGGTGGCGTCAGCCGAGAGGGTGGCCGAGAGCCGTTCGCGGCGGTCTTTGCCCGCCGATTGGCTTTCCAGCTTTCGATCGCGATGAGGACTCGTGGCGGCGATGCGCCCCGAGACCACGGAGAGCTCGAAATACCGCAGCAGCGGCGTCAGCCCCGGATTCATCGGCGCCGGTTGGGCCAAGGCGACGTCGGCGCCGAGCGAAACAACGCCCCAGACGGCCAGAGTGGCAATCGCCGCGAAGCAGTGGCGGCCGGTGCGTGCGAGCATGAAATCGCCTGAAATTCAAGCGACCGACTTGGTTTCCTGAGCGGAAGCCTCCTCGGACGCGCGGTGGCTAGGGGCCTTTTTTTTCAACCGCCGCAAGCGGATGCGAGACAATCGCCGGCGGCGGCGGAGAAGGAAAAACAAGACGACTCCGGCAGCGACCACGGCCAGCGAAATCGTCAGCCAGAACTCGGCCCGCCGGATGGAGTCCCACAGGTTTTGGAAGGCCTCGGCGAAAACATAGCTCAGGCCGAAAAACAGGCTCACGACCAATGAAACGCACAAAAAATCGACCAGCAGGAAGCGCCGAAACGGCATCTTCAGAATGCCGGCCGTCACATACACCGAGCCCCGCACCCCCACGAGAAAGCGGGCCGTAAGAAACACCTTGAAGCCGTGCTTGGCGATCATTTCTTCGACCTGCCGCTCGCGCTCCGGAGTCATGTAGCGAGCGAACCAATGCCGGTCGCGCAGCAACCCGTGGCCGAAGTGGTAGCCGATCGCGTACATGCAGCAATCGCCCACAACCGCGCCCGCCAGGCACGCCAGCAGCGCCAGCCAGGGTTCGAGCAGGCCGTTGTGGGCGGCGATGCCGGCGCCGATCACGAAGACCTCCTCGGGAATCGGCAGCCCCATCCCCGTCAGGATCAGCGCGCCCGCGAAGGACAGCGAGAGGGTGACTTGATGGAGCAGGACTTCGAGCATCGATTGCAAAAGCGCAAGAACTTGGGGCGCCGGAACGGTTTGCAGAGGTATTCTAACCGGATCGACCGGGCTGGGTAGATTGGTTTTGGGCGATTTGGGCGCCGTGATACCTTTATAATCGCCCGGTGAGGCGCCATTCCTCGTCCGCAAGTCCGGCTGTAACGAGTTCGACGCCTTTACCTGACGCGGCCCCTACAAACATGAGCATGCCGATCTCCGCGCGGCTCTTGCACCAGGCGAGGGCCTGCTCGGGGCCGAGGATGTAAAGGGCCGTGGCCAGCGCGTCGGCGTCGGCGGCGGCCGGAGCCACGACGGTCGTGGAGAGCACGCCTTCGGCCGGCCGCCCGCGCCGCGGATCGAGGATGTGGCCGTAGCGGCGGCCGCGGTGGCGAAAAAACTGCGTGCCGGCGCCCGAGGTTCCCATCGCCCGGTCGTGCAAGCAAACTTCGACGATTTGCCGCTCGGGCAGCATCGGATGCCGCAGGCCGACGAGCCAGCCCGGCCGATCGGCGGTTTGCGTGGCTTGCGAGCCGCGGGCCAGGATGCTGCTTTGCCCGCCGTGCCACAGAAAATCTCGCACGCCGGCGGCGAGCATGACCTCGGCCACGCGGTCAAGCGCGTGGCCTTTGCCGATGGCGCCCAGGTTCAGTTCCATGCCGGGCTTCAAGAACCGGACCGTCTGGGCCTGTGGGTCGAGCTGAAGAAACTGGCTGCCGACGCGCGACAGCGCTTCGGCCAACTCGGCCTCGCCGGGAATGGCGCCTTGGCGGCGATAGAAGCCCCACACCTTCGTCAGCGGTCCCGAGGTGATGTCGAAGGCCCCGCCCGTTTCGTGGTGCAGTTCCACGGCCCGCTGGAGGAGCGCGAACAGCCGCGGTTCAAGCGGCACGGGGCCAGTCGCCGCCTCGCGATTGACGCGCATGATCTCGCTGGTCTCGCGATAGACCGTAAGCTGCTCTTCCAAGCGGTCGACCAAGTCGAGCGCCGCCATCACCGTTTCGTTGGCGTGGGCATACTGGCCGGCGTTCAAGATTGCCTCGAACTGACAGGCCATCGCTTGCCGGCCAAGTTGCAGCAGATATGCTTCGTCGGCGGGCGCCCGCTGCGGCGTCGGTTCGCCGGCCGCTGGGGCGATCCGCTCGGCGGCATCGGCCAAGGCATCGAGCGCAGACTGCCCCTTGAGAAACTGGCGGCGGCTGCTTGTGCGCTTGGCGGACATCGTAGCCATTGTACTCAAGGTGCTGAGACGAACCGAAGCGGTCGACCAGGGGTGCCAAATGAGACCGCGAGCCCAAGCAGCCGCTCTTATTGATCGGATGTCTGCAAGATCTTATTGGACCTATGAAATCGGGGGCGCTTTATTGCGGAATTTGAAAAAAAGCGTCACATTGAGGGCCGGGTTGGGCGTGACTGTCGGCTATTTCAACCGATCTAGTTGCCTGGTAAACACTTCTCCCTTTCAACCAAGGAGCGTACAATGGAAGATGAAGGCATGATCGCGGCACCGAAGCCATCCTTCTCCGTAGGGCAGGTCGTTGAGCGACTCGATCAGGCTAAGCAGCTATTTGCGGCGATCGAACTCGGCTGGCATGAGTTGCAGCAAAGCGCCGATGTGTGCCGTTTAGTCCGGCAAACACAATTCCGTTTGTGCGGGCTCCTTGATTCCGGCTTATGGCCCCCGGATTCTTTTGCCGAAGGGGATGGAATAGGAGAGGAAGGCATGACAGATACGCATAGAAAAGTGGCCGGTCGGATCTACGCTCTTGTAGGGACCGCCGAAACCGACGACAACATGGATCTTGTGTTTCACGTTGCGACGAGAGCGCGCGTTGGCGAAAAAGGGCGCGCCGCCCTGGAGACGGTCGCGGATGACGTCAATCACCAGCGTCCACTGCCATCGTTGCGCGATGGCATGCGCATACCTGGGCGGCCTTTGTCCCACGACGACATAGACGCCGTTGGCGATGCGATTAATCTTCGATCGAACGGCACTCTTCTATTCTGCGAGGATGTGCATTTTCGCTCAGAGCACTAGCGCCATTTGTTAATCACTCTTCGCACGGCCCCTTCCCGATGGGAAAAATTAATCGATTGATCTTTCATCGCGAGTTGACTGAGTTCGGCCTTGCGATCGAAGACCAGCAAGGCGAAGATCTTGGCAAAGTCATCTCGTAAAAGAATTCCTTTGCTCGCGACCTGTTGGTAAATGGCCGGATAATTCGGGCCTTCGGCATCAAAAGCGAGTTGCCCCATGGCCACACCAACAATCCACCGCGCGTCGACCTCTCGTTTAGGTTCAGATGACCAATCGCTTTGGAATCCCTCGAGAGTATGGTTCGTGACTTTTAGCGGCCATGGCTGTCCGGCGGGTAACGTTTGGCAGTTGCTCTTGGCATTGCACTGGCTACTGCGGCAGAGATTGACGAGTCGCTGATCCTGCGATCCATAGTACATGGCGGCGGCAATCGCCTTGGACGCCGTGCCGGGCCGCGCTCCATGTCCGGTTCGCAGATGGATCACATCATAGCTGTCCGGTTGGTCCACGAAGTAGGGCCACAAACGCCTAAGCTGATCGTTCCGGCGGTCAAACTCTTCAATTGGAAGTTGGTACGTTCGCTCCGCTAGCAGGATAAACGCCGGCTCCATGGGACATCTCCATTGGCCGCAAGTGATTTTAAACCACTCTCGGGCTGGTTGTGGGCGGACCCCGGCGTACGAGGAGGCAAGATCAAAGAAGCAGCGAGCGGGGCAGGAAGACACACGCGGACTCGGTGGCGGATCCGTCCGAGACACTTCGTGAAATTGGGCGAGTGCATCGACCTAGTCGGAGTCAATGCAACCCGCTCCACATGGCGCAGCCTTACGAATGACGCTACCGAGCCCTGTACAAGCATTATCGCGTCGAGATGTCTATGAGGCAAGAAATTTTTAATCGGAATTCATGGAACACAGGAGACGAAGCTGCCGGCTAGGTTCGCAGTCTGCGACTTGGTCTGCTGCGATTTCTTGGACCCGGCAAGTCGACGGACGCGCGGATGGACTGGGAAAAAAATCTGGTCCTAACTGCAGCACGCCCGAGATGGCCGTATGAAACGGCTACTTCCAAAGTCGCATGATCGTCGAGTCAGGGAAATGTGAGTCGCGAGCCGACCGGCCGCATGCGCGCTTTGTCCGTGTTGAAGAAGGCGCAAGCGAACTGAGGCTGCGGTGCTGCCCTTGGCGCAAGGGCTTAGCGGCTGTCCGCCGAAAGCTTCTCATCAGGAGATGCCAGCGCGAGCAACGCGAAGGCCGTACCGGCGTGGCTGATGAAGTGCTTGCTGTCCTTGTTCAGAGAGCGCGTGAACCAGCGGCCGCTTTCGCGCTGGTTCGCCTTGAGCCAGGCGATGCCTCGCTGAAGGCGGGCGTCGTCAGCCGGCAGGCCCGCGCGGCGCAGCACGTAAATGACGAACCCCGTGCCGTAACCATCGCTGTTTTTTGGATCTTGCTCGCCGCCGTCGGAGCGCTGCCAATCGCCGAGCGAGGCCAAGGCCCAACCGCCGTCGGGGCGCTGCAACTTGGCCAACTCGTCGATCACGGCCTGGCGCTCGTCGGCCGAGAGGAACCCGTCAATGTAGGTCGAGGCCCACAACACCATCGCCCGATGGTGCAGCGTCGGGCCGGGGTTTGCCTGGAGATAGCCGCGAATTCTTTCCAGGCCCGCTTTGGCGGCTTCGGTCTGGGCGTAGCCTTCGGGCGCGGCGCCGGCGCCGATGATGGCCATCGTGGCGCCAAAATGGTCGTCCGACTCCATCGGCGGCCAGCCGCACTTGAGCCAATCGAAGCCGCCGTCGGCGCGCTGCGCGGTCCAGGTCCGGTCGAGCGCCTCGCGCGTGAGCGGATGCAGCTTGCCGGTCGTCGCCGAGTCGTTGAGCGCGAGGATCGCCCCGGTCATCACCACTTCGGCGTCCCAGCGCGGCCCCTGTTCTTTCCAGCGCTCGGCGACCAGCTTTTCGGCGAAGCTGCGCACCGCGGCATGGGCCGGCGCGTCGGCCGAGATCGCCGGCCGAGCCAGCAAGAAGGCGTAATTGGTATGGCAGGTGAAACACTGCCGGCTTTTTTGCCAATCGAGCGCCGCAGAATCCATGAAATCGACCGCGCGCTTGAGCGAGAAGGCTTTGGCCAGCGGCTCATCGGCCCGGTTGGGCTGCGGAGCGACGAAATTCTCCAGCGTCACGGCGGCCAACTCGCCATTCGCGGCGCGCGCCGGCTCGTCGGCGCGCGTCAATGTCGCGGCGGAAGTCAATAATACGGCGCACACCCCGAATTTATTCAGCGCGGCCATCATAGACAGGCTCCTGATCTTCGTACTCCTCACTCCTCACTCCCCCCAATTCCCTCGCCCCTCACGGCGCAGCCACCGTCACCTTCACCGGCTCGCTCGAATACGTGTATTTCATCACGAAGTTGATCGAGACGTTGGCCATCATCGGCACGAGTTGACCCTCGGCCGGCTTGGCGTCGGCGGCGGCGACGAGCGTGATGTGGCCTTGCGATTGCTCGCCGGAGAGCAAGGTCTGGCTGTTCTTGTCGTCGAGCTTGACGCCCGGCGGCAAGCTATCGCCGAAGATGCCACCCAGGTGCTGCATGACGCAGTCCAGCGTTACGTTCCCCTTGAAGCCCTCGCGGCGCTCGATGGTGATGTCGATTTTCTGCGATTCGCCCGGCTTGAGCGTGACGGCGTTCGTGCTCAGCTTGACGCTTTTGATGTCCATCACGTCGCCGACCGAAACGGTGTGCATTTCGACCGGGTAGTGCGATCGGCCTCCGCCGGGCATGTAGATTTCCTGGAGCGGCCCGGCGACGGCCGTCAATTGCAGCGGCGGCTGCGCGGGATCGGCCGCCGGCACGCTCGCCGCGCCGGTGATTTTGAGATTGGCGGCGCCGTGCGGGGCGTCGGCCGCCGCTTGCAGCACGATGCAGCCGTCCTTGCCGCTGGCCAGGATTTTGCCGCACTGGGCGGTCACGCCCGGCGGCAGGCCCTCGACGCCGAGTTGGATTTCGCCGGCGAAGCCGTTCTTGCGGTACGCGCGGGCGTAGATCACGGCGCCGGCGCCAGGCGCCAACAGCGTCTTGTCGCTATCCAAATCGAGCGCGAAATAAGGCGCGCTCTTGGCGACCTTGAGGAAGTAGACCGAGTCGGGACCGCCGCCCAGGTGCAGATCGCGCAGCTCGATGACGTATTTGCCGTCGGCCGGCGCCTTCCAGTTCTCGCTTTGCGAGTCGGCATACGTGTGCCGGCCCGTGTTCATGTCGTCGATCTCCAGCAGCGCGCCGCCCTTGTCGTTGAGCAGGCGAAACAGCGAGTCGAGCGACGACTGCCGCCGCCGGGCCACCACCTCGAAGCTGATCACCTCGTCCTTCTTGGCATCGAACGAGTAGCAATCGATGTCCCCTTCCTGCGAAATGCAGCCGCTAATGCCGGCGGGCAACGTGATCGGCTGCGCCTGGGCAATCAGATTATTGTCGGCCTGCGTCTCGACGACTTCGGGCAAGCGGCTGACGATCACCGGGGCGGCGGCGACCGCCCCGCCGGCCAGCGGCAAATTGATCCACTCCAGTTCTTCCGACGCGTCGGACGGCAAGGTGACGAGCGCCGTCGGGTCGGCCGGCAGGTTGAAGCCCACCAGGTTGATCCGCGTCGCCGTGCCGGGCGTGATCCGCGCGGGATGGATGTTGGTCACGAACGGCCGGTCATTGACTTCGATGCTGTACTGCCAGTCGACGTTGCCCTGGTAGCGGGCGTCGCGGATCTCCAGAAAGTATTCGCCCGGCGCCGCAAAGCGATAGTGCAAGAGCGGGTCGCCAAAGAAAAAATTGTCGTTGAGCGCCAGCACCGTGCCGGTCGAATTGCGCAAGGTCAAAATCGGGTCGGAGTGAATTTGCAGATCGTGGATCTTGTTCTCGCAGCGCTGCGATTGCACGTGGAACGTCAACGCTTGGTTCGCGGCGACCGTAAACTTGAAATAGTCGACGTCTTCGGCCTTCTCGATCGCGCCGCACAACGTCGCCGGCAGCGTCACGGCTTGGGCGTCGGCCAGCGCGTCGTTCTTGTCGGCCTCGTAAATCACCGGATCGCGAACCAGCACCAATTGGCCGACCGTCGAGGCGCCCTGCGGCGTAATTACGCGAAAGCTGCGCGGCCCCGGCACGGCCTCGGCGGCGACGGTGAACCGGAGCTTGATCTTCGGCATCTCAGGCTTTTTGGCCGGTTCGGCGGGCGCCTCGCCGGGCTTGGCTTCCGGTTTCGCTTCCGGCTTGGGTTCCGGCGGAACGACTTCGCCCGTTACGCCGGTGCCTGCGATGAACATCTGGCTGGCGCCGTACAGGTTGTAGCGCGCTGAAACTTCGTGCTCCGTCGTCGCGCCGATCTGGACCGCGATCGGCTTGAGGCTCATCAGCATCGGGTAAGAGGTTTGGCCGAAGGCCGGCGAGGCGGCGAGCAGGACTAGCGCCAGTGCGAGCGCCGACTTGCTCCCTCTCCCTTTGGGAGAGGGCTGGGGTGAGGGGGAAGCGGCTGAAACCGTCCACTCGAACCCGAAGCGGCCGATTGACGAACGCGGAGCCGCCCTCACCCTAACCCTCTCCCAGAGGGAGAGGGGACCAGGAACGCTTCGCGTTCCACACTCCGCGCTCGAAACTCCGCGCTCGTCCTTCCGCATTCGTTTCACCTTACGTGCAAAAACGGTTTCGAATTGATCAGCGTCCACAGCAAGTCTTCGTAAAAAATCTTCGGATCGGGGCATTGGTCGAGAAACGACTTGCAAACGGCCAGCTCTTCGGGCATCGGCCGCCGCGACCACGCGGCGAGGTACAATTCGGCCACGTTCTCCTCGAACGGCTTGTTCGCCGCCAACAGCTTGGCCAGCCGGCCGTTCGCGTCGCCGATCTTGTTGGCCAGCAGATCGCCATTGAGCGTGTGCAGCGCTTGCGCGAGATTGGCGTCGGGCGTCCGCTCGCATTCGCAAACGCTCACTCGCCGCGGCTTGCCGAAGGTCTTGAGAAAGTAGTCCGGATAATCGCCGTCGGGCAGTTCGATGGCCCGCGTGCCGAGCGGAACGTTTTTGAACTTGGTCTTCGTGCCGGCGGCCTGATCGATGGCATCCAGCAATGGCTCGGCCGGCAGACGCTTCACCCGATAGTGCGTGTAGAAACGGCTATCGGCGGCATTCT